>VGEI01000032.1 GCA_016869415.1 Alphaproteobacteria bacterium | reverse complement strand
GCTCCTGCTCCTAGCCCGAAGACCCTCGACCCGCGCAAATTCCGCGATCCGAAGACCACGGCCAAGGGTGAGCAGCGCGCTACCGTCGCACTCAAGGCTCTGCAGACGCTGTGGTTCAACACCGGTACGCTGTGCAACCTGACCTGCCGCAGCTGCTACATCGAATCCTCACCGACCAATGACCGCCTCGTCTACCTGACGGCCGCCGAGGTGCGGGACTATCTCGACGAGATCGCCCGCGACCACCTGCCGACCGAGACGATCGGCTTCACCGGCGGTGAGCCTTTCATGAATCCCGAGCTCTGCAGCATGCTCGATGACTGCCTCGCCCGCGGTTTCCGCGTCATGGTGCTGACCAACGCCATGAAGCCGATGATGAAGGTGCGGGACGCCCTGCTGCGGGTGAAATCCGAGGCGGGCGGACGCCTGGTCATCCGGGTGTCCATCGACCATTACAGCCGCGACCCGCACGAGCTCGAACGCGGCAAGCGCAGCTGGGCGCCGGCGATGGAGGGCCTGCGCTGGCTGCTGGCCAACGGCTTCACCGTGCATGTCGCCGGCCGCACCTTCACCGGCCAGAGCGAGACGGAGATCCGTCAGGGCTTCGCCCGGCTTTTCGCGGAGGAAGGCTGGCCGGTCGACGCAGCCGACACGCAACAACTGGTGGTCTTCCCCGAGATGGACGTCCAGGTCGACGTGCCGGAGATCACGGAGGCCTGCTGGGGGATTCTGAAAAAGTCGCCTGATGCCATGATGTGCGCCTCGTCGCGCATGGTGGTGAAGCGCAGAGGGGCAGGGCGGCCGGCGGTGCTGGCCTGCACGCTGCTGCCCTACGACGGGCAATTCGAGCTCGGTACGACCCTGGCCGAGGCGGCCGGCGCCGTGCCGCTGAACCATCCGCACTGCGCCAAGTTCTGCGTGCTCGGCGGCGGCTCGTGCACCAAGTCGTGAACGTCCGCGATCTCGGCGCCCTCGACGGCCCGGTTCTGGTGTTCGGCGGGCCTTACGGCAATCTCGAAGCCACGCAAGCGCTCCGTGCTGCGGCGGACAGGCACCGTATCCCAGCCTCGCGTGTCATCTGCACCGGCGACCTGGCGGCTTACGGTGCCGATCCGCAGGCGGTCACCGACCTGATCCGCGGCTGGGGCTGCGCGGTCGTCATGGGCAATTGCGAGGAGGCACTGGCCGCCGACGCCGGAGATTGCGGCTGCAACTTCGACGCAGGCTCCGCCTGTGCCGTACTCTCCGTCCGCTGGTTCACCGCCACGCGGCGCGATCTCGACCCCGGCGCCAAGCGCTGGATGGGTACTCTGCCGCGGCGCATCGACTTCACGCTTGCCGGCACGCACCTGGCCGCGGTGCATGGCATGGCCTCGCAGATCGCCGGCTGGGTCTTCGCCTCGACGCCGGCGGCAGTGAAGCGGGCGGAGATCGAGGCGGCCGGCGCCGACGGTATCATTGCCGGACATTGCGGTGTGCCGTTCACCGAAATCCTTGATGGCCGGCTCTGGCACAATTCCGGCGCCCTCGGCATGCCGGCCAACGACGGCACGCCGCGTGTCTGGTACTCGGTGCTCACACCCACGGCCGAAGGCATCGCCGTCGCCCATCACCCGTTGAGCTACGACCATGCCGCCGCCTCGGCCAGGATGCGCGAGCGCGGCTACCCCGGCGAATACGCGGCGGCGCTGACCGGCGGCCTGTGGCCGTCGTGCGACGTTCTGCCGCCGGCGGAACGCCGCAGGACCGGGCAAGCCCTCGCACCGGCCGGCGTGCTGTGGCGCCCGGCAATGGCCGCGGCGGCGGAATAGCGGCCGGATAGCCTAAGCCGTTCGGTGTAGCGCGCCCGGTTGAATGACAGCGGGGACGAGTCAGCAATATAACCAAGCTCACGCCCTGCGCACTCCGGTGCGCGGGGCGGTTGATTCCAACCCTGCATTAATTGTCCTTAACCATGCCCGCCAAGATCGACTTCAGCCAGGTCCGCGTCCTGATCGTCGACCCCAATCCGCTGTCGATCGAGCTGACTTGCGATGTCCTCGCCATGATGGGCGGGCTTACGGCGCGCCGCTGCCTGACCACCGACCGGGCTCTGCATGTGCTGCGCAGCGAGCCGGTCGACATCGTCATCACCGAGTGGAACACCGCACCGTTGAACGGATTGCAGTTCATCGACTATGTGCGCGATTCGCCGCAATCGCCCAACCGCCTGTTGCCCATTCTACTGATGACCGCGCGTTCCGAGCAGCCCTATGTCGTGCAGGCGCGCGATCGCGGCATCACCGAGTTTCTGGCCAAGCCCTTTACAGTCGAGAGCTTCCACCAGCGGCTGGTATTGCAAAGCAGAAAGCTGAATTCAGAAGGTGTCGCTTATGTCAGTCAGTTCGAGTGGCTGTTGAAGTTTTCTGATGAAGCTGACGGGATTCAGCGTGACACCGTACAGCGCATGCCTAAGGGACTACGCTACATCCTCGAATATAGTCGCTCTGGCTCCTTGTATGCGGCGCTGTGCTTATGCCTCAACCGAGAGATTGAATTTGTTGAGCGAGCGCCTGTGCCTAGAGGATTTGGAGACATTGTCGTTTGATAGAAGCGGGAATTGTCTAAGAGGGTAAGTTCATGGTGGGGGAAATATTGTCTGGCTTGGGTGCGTTCAAGTCGATGCTGGACGCAGCCAAGTCGCTGAAGGACATGAACGATACGGCTATTCGTAACGCAGCCGTCATCGACCTCTCGCAGAAAATCATCGATGCTCAGCAAGAGCAAATGGCGTTGATGGAACAGATGCGTACGCTTGAGGGTGAGATGGCTCGCCTTAGAACATGGGACACTGAGAAGCAGCGCTATGAGTTGAAGTCTTTAGGAGAGGGCGTTTTTGGCTACGGTGTAAAGGCAGACGCTCAAGGCAATGACCCTCCTCATTCGATATGCCCTGATTGCTATCACGGAGGAGCCAAATCGATTCTTCAGCAAGTAACGCGCCATCCCGGCATGTGCTACGTACTGCTTTGTCAGAAATGCGGCTGGGAGGCCTACACTGTGGGAGGTTGGCACCCCGAACACGGCGGAAAATCAGGTTCACGCCGAAGAAGCTGATGGCTTGTCCGCCTTTTTGATGGCCTTCCCACCACCTGACGAGCGGACTTGATAGTCTCGGTGGAACCGTATTGCGGGATTTGATGGTGGGCGGCACTCGGCGAGCGAGCCAGGGTGCGCTCCGGAGAGCAGACCTCAATGTAAAGATTCAATGCAGGGCGCTAAGTGACTGTCTGCCACATTGTGTCAAAAAGGTGCCGGCAATTTTATTAGCTGGCAAGTCATTGAAAAATCGGAGGCCGGTGGTGTCCAATCATGTCCAACGTGTCTAATAGAGGTCCCTCTTTGCCTTGCTTAAAAGGCTTTCGGAGAATATTTTTGACGACTCCCCCTGTACATAACGTCTTCCGATCCCCATATGTCGTTTACAGGGATGAGTGGCGTCCGGACCGGTCTTTCTCATCGTGAATAGCGGCTGACGAGGACCTTGCCTCGCGGCGGGCCAGAGAGCGGCTTGACAGCTTCGCCGGGACGGTCTTTATTGCGCCCCCGTGGTGATTTGGAGCCGACCGGCTTGCGGGCCACGTAAAAGAAACCGCTAAAATGGTCGGAGGCCATTTGAAGCCCTGACCTGCTCGGTCGGGGCTTTTGCGTTTCGGGCGCCGGGACGCATGACGGAGAGTGCGATGGCGGACGGCAAGGATTTCGCGGGCAACAAGCCGGGCAAGGGCACCTTGCGCAAGCGCACCCAGGCGGTACGCGGCGGCCTGCGGCGTTCCGAGATGGACGAGACCGCCGAGGCGATGTTCCTGACCTCGGGCTACGTCTATGACTCGGCCGAGGAGGCCGAGAAGGCCTTCCTGCCCGGCGGCAGTGCGGGCCGCTTCGTCTATTCGCGCTACGGCAACCCGACGGTGCAGATGTTCGAGGAGCGCCTGCGCCTGATCGAGGGCGCGGAGGCCGTGCGCGGCACTTCGAGCGGCATGGCTGCGGTCTTCGCCTCGCTGCTCTGCCAGCTGCGGGCCGGCGACCGCGTGGTCGCCAGCCGGGCGCTGTTCGGCTCCTGCCACTACATCTGCTCGGAGCTGCTGCCGCGCTACGGCGTCGACTCCGTGTTCGTCGACGGCAGCGACCTCAAGCAGTGGGAGCAGGCGCTGTCCAGGAAGACGCGCGTCGTGTTCCTCGAAACGCCGTCGAATCCGATGCTGGAGATCATTGACCTGCGCAAGGTCTCGGAGCTGGCGCACGCCGCCGGGGCGCGCGTCGTGGTCGACAATGTCTTCGCCACGCCGCTGCTGCAGAAGCCGCTGCAGCTCGGTGCCGACGTCGTCGTCTATTCGGCGACCAAGCATATCGACGGCCAGGGCCGCACGCTGGGCGGTGCGGTGCTCGGCTCGCAGAAATTCATCGAGGAGGAGCTGGCGAATTTCCTCAAGCACACCGGCCCGAGCCTCAGCCCGTTCAACGCCTGGGTGCTGCTCAAGGGGCTCGAGACGCTCGACCTGCGCCTGCAGGCGCAGTGCCAGGCAGCACTCGGCATTGCCCGCTTCCTCGAATCGCATCCAAAGGTCAAGCGCACCCTCTACCCGATGCTGCCCTCGCACCCGCAGGCAGCACTGGCCGCGACGCAGATGTCGGCCGGCGGCACGGTGGTCACCCTGGAGCTCAAGGGCGGCAAGGAAGCGGCCTTCCGTTTTCTCAACGCGCTCGCCCTGGTCGACATCTCCAACAACCTCGGCGATTCGAAGAGCCTGGTCTGCCACCCCGCGACCACGACGCATCAGCGCGTCGGGCCGGAGGAGCGGGCGCGGCTCGGCATCACTGACGGTGTCGTGCGGCTGTCGGTCGGGCTCGAGGACGAAGCGGATTTGCGCGACGATCTGGAGCAGGCCCTGTCGGTTGCCTGAGCCGGTGTGTAAAGAGGGTGCGGGGTGGACAAAGCCCGGCTCGCGCCTAAATATGGGATGGCATGTACAGCGCCACGACCCGTTCGATAGCCGTCACGGTGAAGCCGGTCTTTCTCGATGACCAGTCGAGCCCGCGCGACAACCACTATGTCTGGGCCTATCACGTGCGCATCGAGAACCGCGGCGGCACGACCGTGCAGCTGCGCAGCCGCTACTGGCACATCACCGATGCGCGCGGTCGCGTGCAGGAGGTGCGCGGGGCGGGCGTGGTCGGCGAGCAGCCGGTGCTCAGGCCCGGCGAGGCCTTCGAGTACACCAGCGGCACGCCGCTGCCCACGCCATCGGGAATCATGACCGGCACGTACCAAATGGAGGGCGAGAGCGGGGCCATGTTCGACGTTCAGATTCCCGCCTTCTCTCTGGATAGCCCGCATCAGGCACATCGTTTGAATTGATTGCCTGATTCGGGGTTGCGGCAGTCCGGTAAGTAAGTCTTAACGAGGACCCTGTAAGCCCATGGGACGCAATACAGCTTCCGTTCAATCCAAGGACACCGCGGTGAAGAACCCCGCCGTCAAGACCGACCTCAAGGAAGTGAAGACCGGCAAGCCGTCGCGCGCCGAGGCGGAGGAAGCCATCCGCACGCTGCTGCGCTGGGCCGGCGACGATCCCGCCCGCGAGGGTCTTCGGGGCACGCCCGACCGCGTGGTGCGCGCCTACGAGGAATGGTTCGCCGGTTATGACGTCGATCCCGTCGACCTCCTCAAGCGTACCTTCGAGGAGACCGAGGGCTACGACGAGATGGTCGTGCTGCGCGACATCCGTTTCGAATCCCACTGCGAGCACCACATGGCGGCGATCATCGGCAAGGCGCATATCGCCTATCTGCCGGAGCGCCGCGTGGTCGGCATCTCCAAGCTTGCGCGTCTGGTCGAGGTTTACGGCAAGCGGCTGCAGATCCAGGAGAAGATGACCTCGCAGATCGCCAACACGCTGCACGATGTGCTGCAGCCCAAGGGTGTCGCCGTGGTCATTGAGGCGGCGCATCAGTGCATGACCACGCGCGGTGTGCACAAGGCCGGCGTCACCATGGTGACCAGCCGCATGCTCGGCGCCTTCCGCGACGATCAGGCGACGCGCCGCGAGTTCCTGGCGATCATCGGCAATCCGACGAGCGGCGCCTCGGGCGACTGATGACGCCCGAGCGTGTCGCGCCGGTCGAGATGATCCGGCGGCTGGTCGCCTTCGACACCACCTCCAGCAAGTCCAACCGGGCGCTGATCGACTGGGTCGCCGCCTATCTGACGGCGCACGGCATCGAATCGCGCCTGATCCCCGACGAGAGCGGGACCAAGGCCAATCTCTTCGCCACTATCGGCCCGCCAGCCGAAGGCGGCGTGGCACTGGCCGGTCATACCGACGTGGTGCCGGTCGAGGGCCAGCCCTGGACGTCGGAGCCATTCGCGCTCAGTGAGCGCGACGGACGGCTCTACGGCCGCGGCACTTCGGACATGAAGAGCTTCATCGCCATCGCGCTCGCGCTGGTGCCCGATTTCCAGAAGCGTGGCCTCAAGCGGCCACTGCACCTGTGCCTGAGCTACGACGAGGAGATCGGCTGCTTCGGTATGCCCAGGCTGCTCGCCCGTCTCGGCCGCGAGCTGCCCAAGCCTGCTCTGGCCATCATCGGCGAGCCCACCGAGATGAAAGTGGTGCACGCCCACAAGGGCGTGAGGTCGCAGCGCACGACCATCACCGGCCGCGACGGCCATTCGAGCGCACCGCAGCGCGGCGTCAATGCCATCGTCTACATGGGCCGTTTCATCGCCTATCTGGAGCGGCTCGGCGAGCGGCTGCGCGAGCACGGCATGCGGGGGGTGCCGCCCGGGCTCGAGTTCGATCCGCCCTGGAGCACGGTCGGTATAGGCCGTATCCATGGCGGTACGGCCATGAACATCATTCCCCGCACCTGTACGCTCGACTGGGAGGTCCGCGTCCTGCCGGGCATCGAGCCTGCGTCGATCCGCGCCGAGGTCGATTCCTGGCTGCGGGATGAACTGCTGCCGCAGCTTCGCCGCGACGCTCCCGAAGCGTCGATCGTCACGGAAAAGATCGCTGCCGTGCCGGCGCTGCAGCCGGAGGAGAACGGTGATGCCGAGACGCTGGCCTTGCGCCTGACCGGCGCCAACCGCGCGGTGACCGCGGCCTTTGCCTCGGAGGCCGGGCAGTTCCAGGAAACGGGCATCTCGGCGGTGATGTGCGGGCCGGGCTCGATCGCCCAGGCCCATCAGCCGGACGAGTTCATCAGCCTCGAGCAGGTCGCCGCCGGCGAGGCCTTCCTGCGCCGCCTCGCCGACTGGGCGTCTGCCTGAACTTCACCGGATAACCAAGAACTGCGTCAGACTGGCGCGGATCTGGCGGTCCATCTCGGCGTTGAGCTCGTTCATCATCGCCTCGAGCAGATCGAACCAGACCTTCTCGCGGTCGTTGATGGTGATGCCCTCGGGCACGGTGCGCGAGCGCGAAGCCCAGGCGCTGGCCGTGCCGGCGCGGAAATTGCCGCGCTGCTCGCGGATTTCCAGCAGCACCGAGAGCGCGCCGTCGTAGCGCTGCGCCTGGTCGGTAGTGAAGGCGCCGCGGATCCCTTGCGTGCGCGGCAGCTCGGCCTCGGTGACTTTGGCGTCCTGGATGACGAAGCGGGCGTAACGGCCCGGCATGCCGGTGGCGGCCAGGCGGTCCTGCGCCCAGCGCCGCAGCGTCGTCTCGGGCGAGGTGGGGAACATGTGCTCGACGTTGGGTGCGCCGAGATTCGCCTTGTACTCCGAGACGATCTCGACGCGTTCGACATCGAAAGTGAACACGCCGAGATGGCCATAGGTCAGCTCGGGGAAGCGCGCACGCGGCGGCGGCGACGAGCAGGCGGCCAATGCGCCGCCAAGAAGCAGGGTTGTGAAGCCACGTCGGGAGAGGGTCATGGAATCATCCGGAATCGCTGGGACATCGGAGTCGCTGGGACGGGCGTGATTCTGAGCGGGCGATTGTGGCGTTTCAAGGGCGGGGTGCCGCTCTTTATTCGGCAGTGCGGAAACGCGAGGCCTGAACCAGAAATATCGCCAGCAGCGGCAGCGCCACGGCAAGGGCGGTTGTGGCGATCAGCAGCCAGCCGAGATCGCCGTAGTCGGCTGCGACGACCACCGCCCCGCTGGTGCGGTCGCGCACCTCGCGCGTCACCACCAGAATCTGGTTGAGGTACTTGGTGCCCAGGCTGCCGGCGGCCAGCGCCAGGTTGGTGAACGACGCCATGACGGCGAAGAACGTCGCTTTGAGGTGAGCGGGCGCGTTCTTGGCGATCCAGGCCAGCATGGGGATCATCGAGACTTGGCCGAGCGGCGACTCAAGCGCCGTGTTCACCAGTGCGATGAAGCGGGCGTCGACCACGCCGCCGCTGAGCCGGCTTGTCCATTCGTGAAGCCCGTAGGCCAGGCCGATCAACGGCAGCGAGAGCAGGCCGGCGGCCAGTGTCAGGAGGAGCACTACGTCGACGATGGTGCGCCGTGCGATCAGCGGCCGCAGCACCAGCATGCCGGCCAGCGTCAGGCCCGCGGTGATCAGGCTGAGCAGCGAGAAGAATCGCTCGTCGAAGCCAAGGACGTCGATCTGCCACCACTCCACGCCCGGGCCCGGCAGGGGGGTGGCGCGAAAGACGAAGATGACGATCGCCGTGCCGACCAGCGGGTGGCGCAGGGCCGGCGACAGCTCGCCCAGCAGCTGACGCATCAGGAACAGCACCACCGCCAGCGAGCCGGCGAAGATGATCTCCTGGCCGTAGGGGATTCCGGCGATGCCGAGCCCGACAGAGACCACGGCGAAGGCGAGGCCGCCGCCGAGAATCCACCAGTTGGCGCGGGTCGGCTCGCCCTGGGCTTCGAGCGGTCCGGTCGTTCCCGCTTCGCTGGCGGCTCTCAGCCGCGCTACGCGCGAGCGGCGGATGACCGAGGCCAGGATCACGCCGAGTACCGACAGGGCGGGGATGATCAGGGCGAGCAGATAGACCTGCGCGTAAATCGCCGCCCGGGCGCTGCCGGTGAGCGCCTCGGTGCCCGAGAACAGAACGATGTTGACCAGTGCAACCATGACCGTGCCGCCGATGATGGCGACGCGTCCCAGGGTCTGCATGGTCGTATGCATCGCCTTGGTGGCTTCCTCGCTGTAGGGCCGGCCCTGGTCGTCGACGGCCGGAACCGCTTCCACTGTCATGGCATCGGCGACCACGTCCTGCAGGACATAGCCGATGGGGGCAAGGACCACGCTGAGCACGTACCAGCCCTCAGCGGTCATCACGCCTGCCATCGCCTCGCGATAGGCGATCAGGCCGTACATGATGCCAATGCTCAGCGCGAGCAGTGCTGCACCCAGCCAGACCAGGGCGGCCTTCCAGCGCCAGATCAGGTCGACGAGATGCCCCAGCGGCATCTTGAGGGCCCAGGGGATGCCCGCCCAGAAGGTCAGGCTGGCGAGGAAGGCGGCCGGGAAGCCGAAATGATCCTTGACGAAGAAAGTGCCGACGATCGCCGTGAGGCCGGAAATCCCGGCAGCCATGTAGACCATCAGCGGCGGCAGATAGGAGAAGCGGAACTGCCGTCCCAGCTCGAAGATCGTGGTGTCAAGCCAGCGGTGGAGGGTGTGCACGCTGCCTCATGCCATGTCGCAGGAGAAGCAGGGCTAACGCGCCGCGACGGTTGCGGTCAACAGCGTTGCTTGCTCTTGCGGCGCCACGCCGGGGCGCTAAGGTGGCGCCTCGATTCAAAACGGGGGCTTCTTTGACCCAGCAGACCAGCGTCAGCGGCACGCCGAGGATCGTCGAGATGCGGGTCATTCCCGTGGCCGGCGAGGACAGCATGCTGCTCAACCTCTCCGGCGCGCACGGGCCGTTCTTTACCCGCAATTTGGTGATCCTCCGCGACAGCGCCGGCCGCACGGGGGTCGGCGAGGTTCCCGGCGGCGAGAAGATCCGTCAGACGCTGGAGGATGCCAAGCCGCTGGTGGCCGGCCGGGAGATCGGCGGCTATCACGCCGTGCTCAACGCCATGCGCCAGGCATTCAGCGGGCGCGACAGCGGTGGCCGCGGCCAGCAGACCTTCGACCTGCGCGTGGCCATCCACGCGGTCACCGCAGTCGAGGCCGCGTTGCTCGACCTGCTCGGCCAATGTCTCAACCTGCCGGTGGCGGCCCTGCTGGGTGAGGGTCAGCAGCGCGACCGCGTGCGCATGCTGGGTTATCTTTTCTATATCGGCGATCGCCGCAAGGCGCCGTCGCTCGCCTATCGTGCGGGCACCGCGGAGAAAGACGACTGGCTGCGTC
Source organism: Alphaproteobacteria bacterium (assembly GCA_016869415.1). Taxonomy (GTDB): domain Bacteria; phylum Pseudomonadota; class Alphaproteobacteria; order CACIAM-22H2; family CACIAM-22H2; genus VGEI01. The sequence continues at coordinate 6,266 of VGEI01000032.1, read as the reverse complement.
TGCGCGACGAGGAGGCTCTGACCCCGCGGGCCGTCGTCCGCCTGGCTGAAGTCACACAACAGCGCTACGGCTTCGAGGACTTCAAGCTCAAGGGTGGCGTGCTCAGGGGAGAGGAGGAGATGGAAGCGGCCGCAGCCCTGGCGTCCCGCTTCCCGAAAGCGCGCGTGACCCTCGATCCCAACGGCGCCTGGTCGCTGGAAGAGGCGGTCCGCCTCTGCCGCGGCCAGGGCCATGTGCTGGCCTATGCCGAGGATCCTTGCGGCCCCGAGAAGGGCTATTCCGGCCGCGAGGTGCTAGCTGAGTTCCGCCGCGCCACCGGTCTGCCGACGGCCACAAACATGATCGCCACCGATTGGCGCGAGATGGGCCACGCCATCTCGCTGCACTCGGTCGACATCCCGCTGGCCGATCCGCATTTCTGGACGCTGCAGGGCTCGGTGCGCGTCGCCCAGATGTGCCGTGATTGGGGCCTGACCTGGGGCTCGCATTCCAACAACCATTTCGACGTTTCTCTTGCGATGTTTACGCAGTGCGGCGCCGCCGCGCCGGGCGCCATCACCGCTCTCGATACGCACTGGATCTGGCAGGACGGTCAGCGCCTGACCCGGGAGCCGCTGAAGATCGTCGGTGGCGAGATTGGGGTCCCCGAGCGCCCGGGCCTCGGCATCGAGATCGACCTCGATGCCGTGGAGACGGCGCACCGGCGCTACAAGTCGCTGGCTGGCGGCAGCCGCGACGACGCGGTTGCCATGCAGTCCTTGATTCCCGGCTGGAAGTTCGACGGCAAGAAGCCGGCGCTTGTGCGCTGAGGAGCCGCCAGCCAGCCGGTCGTTGATGCAGATCAAGGAAGCGCCGGGGGCAGCCGCTAGGCTTGGGTTTCACCACTGCGCGGAGAGATGACCATGCCCGCCCGTCCGGCCGTTGCCCTTGGCCTCGTCATGGCGCTGACGGCCGCCGTGCCGGCATCGGCCCAGCTGGCCCTGCCGCCGGGCGATCTCCGCCATGGCCGCGACTTCGCATTGCAGACCTGCGCCGTCTGCCACGTTGTGGCGCCTGAGCAGCTTTCGCCGCGGCGCGTGGCGCGCGCCCCCAGCTTCAGCGCCATCGCCAACAGCGAAGGCATGAACGGCATGAAGTTGCAGGCAATTCTCTCCAGCCCGCACGCCGTGATGCCGAACCTGATTCTGACGCCGGAGGAGGCGTCCGACGTCATTACCTACATCCTCAGCTTGCGCCGGCGCTAGGAGGCCCATAGCGCCTGGAGGGCGGGCTCGTCGAACAGGTGGACGGCGTTGCAGAACTCGCAGCGCACCTCGACCTTGCCGTCGACCGTGAGATGCTCGATGTCGTCCTGCGGCAGCGAGCGCAACACGTTCTCCACCCGCTCGCGGCTGCAGCGGCAGCGCGGGGCCACGCCGCTCGGCCGGTAGATCTTCACGCCCTCGGCAAGGAACAGCCGGTCGACCAGCTTCCAGGCCGGCAGCTCGGGATCGACCAGCTCGGCGCTGGTGGCGCTGCCGGCCAGGGTCAGCGCCGTGCGCCAGAACTCCTCGGCTTCCTCGGCGAGCTGGTCGAGCGGGCGCTCGACGTCGCGGCCCTCGGCCGAGCCTTGCGCGCCCTCGGGCGGCAGGCGCTGCACCATGAGCGCGCCGGCGCGCCAGATCCGCGTGCCGTCGGCAGCCACGTATTCACGCGCCGCGGTCTTGAGCCCGGCCTGGAACTGCTCCGACTGGCGGAAATAATGGTGCGCGCATTCGGCGAGCGTGCTGCCGGTGAGTTCCACTATCCCTTGGTAGCGCTCGGTGTTCTGGCCCTGGTCGACGGTGAAAGCGAGATAACCGGCGCCGAACAGGCGCGGCACGGAGAGCGGCCCGTCGCCCAGCGCCTTGACCCTGTCAGAATCAAACTGCGCGTAGCCGCGGATGCCGCCGTCGGTGGTCACGTCGGCGACCATCAGGCGCACCGGCCCGTCACCCTTCACCTGTAAGGTGAACACGCCCTCGTATTTGAGCGTGGCCGAGAGGGCCGCCGACATCGCCACCATCTCGGCCAGCGTTGCGGCAACCGGACGCGGGTAGTCGTGCCGGCGCAGCACCGTGTCGACGGCCGGCCCGAGCCGCACCAGCCTGCCACGCAGGCCGGAGGGCTCGATCTGAAACGGCAGGACGATGTCGTCCGTCGGGATGTGAGAGAGGTCGTTCATCGATGGGAATTATGTAAGCACAGCATTGGAAAAGAGAAAGGCCGCGCATCTTGTCCCTCTCCGCGCGAAGCGGGGAGAGGGAAGAGGGTGTCGTGCGGTAGATGAAGACCCACCTCACCCGCTCGTTACCGCGCAAACGCTTCGCGTTTCGCGGCGCTCGCACCCTCCCCCCGTCGGCACATGCCCTTCCGGTTTGCGTGTGCTTGCACACGCAAACAAGACTGGGCGCGTCGCCTTACGGGCGGAGAGGGTTAGGTCATGCCATGCACCAGGCCAGTATCCCTTTCTGGATGTGCAGGCGGTTCTCTGCCTCGTCCCAGACGATCGACTGCTTCCCGTCGATCACGCCGTCGGTCACTTCCTCGCCGCGATGGGCAGGCAGGCAGTGCATGAACACGGCATCGGGCCGTGCCAGACCCATCAGCCGCTCGTCGACGCGGAAGGGGGCGAGCAGGTTGTGCCGGCGCTCACGCGCCGCCTTGCTCTTCTCACGGGCGTCCTGGCCCTTCATGTCGGCGTCGTCGCCCATCGACACCCAGGTGTCGGTGACCACGCAATGCGCGCCCATCACCGCCTTCTCCGGGTTCGAGGTGACCTCGATGCGGGCGCCCTCTTTCCTCGCCCAGGAGAGCAGCTCGCCCGGCGGCTGCAAGGTTTCCGGGCAGGCCAGGCGCAGATCGAAGTCGAAGCGCGCCGCCGCCTGGATCCACGATCCCGCCATGTTGTTGCCGTCGCCCGACCAGGCGATGGTCTTGCCGGAGATCGGCCCGCGATGCTCCTCGAAGGTCATGACGTCGGCCATCACCTGGCAGGGATGCGTGCGGTCGGTCAGGCCGTTGATCACCGGCACGGTGGCGTGCTGCGCCAGCTCCAGCAGGTTTTCCGCCTTGGTGGTGCGGATCATGATGGCGTCGACGTAACGCGACAGGACCCGCGCCGTATCGGCGATAGTCTCGCCGCGGCCGAGCTGCGTGTCGTGATTGGTCAAAATGATCGCCTCGCCGCCGAGCTGGCGGATGCCCACCTCGAAGCTGACGCGTGTGCGCGTCGAGGGCTTCTCGAAGATCATGGCTAGCGTCTTGCCGGCGAGCGGCTTCGCCTCGCCGTTGGGCGGGTGTTTGCGCTTGTAGGCCGTGCCCAGTGCGAGGATCTGACGCAGCGTGCCCGGATCGAAGCGGTCGATATCGAGAAAATGCCGCGGCGGCGGCTTTGGTGCCGGACTCATGACGCTCAGCCCGCCTTGCGCGCCGCTTCGGCCTTCATAGTCGTTCGCAGATCGGCACAGGCCGCCTCGATCTTCTGCGTCGCCTCGCTGACATGCTCCGCCTCGATGATCAGCGGTGGCAGCAGGCGCACGACGTTGTCGCCGGCCATGGCGCTGAGCAATCCCTGCTTGCGGAACGAAGCCGCGATGTCTCCGTTCGGCGGCTTGCATTTGAGGCCGAGCAGCAGCCCTTGCCCGCGCACTTCCTCGAAGATGTCCGGGTTCTTGTCCACCAGCATGGCCAGAGATTGACGCAGGTGGCTGGCGATCTGCTGCACGCGATCGAGGAAGCCCGGGGCGAGCATCAGGTCGAGGACGGCGTTGCCGATGGCCATGGCCAGCGGGTTGCCGCCATAGGTCGAGCCGTGCGTGCCCGGCACCATGCCCTGCGCCGCGTCACCGGTGGCCATGAAGGCGCCGACCGGATAGCCGTTGCCCAAGGCCTTGGCCACCGCCATGACGTCGGGCTTCACGCCGGACCATTCATGGGCTAAGAGCTTGCCCGAGCGGCCCATGCCGGTCTGGATCTCGTCGAGTGCCAGCAGCAGCCCGTGCTTGTCGCAGAGTGCCCGCAAGCCGCGCATGAATTCCGGCGTGAACGGACGAACGCCGCCTTCGCCCTGGATCGGCTCGATGAGGATGCCCGCGGTCTGCGGCCCGATGGCTGCCTCGACCTCTTTCAGCGTCGCCGTACTCGGCAGCTGGTCGAAGCCGTCGACCCTGGGCCCGAACCCCTCGAGGTATTTCTCCTGCCCGCCGGCGGCGAGTGCCGCCAGCGTGCGGCCGTGGAAGGCGCCCTCGAAGGTGATGATGCGATAGCGCTCCGGCTTGCCGACGGCGCTCTGGTACTTGCGCACCAGCTTGATCGTGCCCTCGATCGCCTCGGTGCCCGAGTTGGTGAAGAACACCGTGTCGGCGAAAGTCGCCTCGACTAGCCGTTGGGCGAGCCGCTCACCTTCCGGAATCCGGTGCAGGTTGGAGACATGCCAGGCCTTATTCGCCTGGGTCTCCAAAGCCTTCACCAGATAGGGATGGCAGTGGCCGAAGGCCGTCACCGCGATGCCGCAGGCGAAGTCCAGGTAACGTCGGCCGTCGACCCCATACAGATAAACGCCATCGCCCTTCTCAAAGGCGATGTCGATCCTCCGGTAGGTCGGCATCACGGCCGGGATAGCCCCGGATTGCGCGGCACTCACGTCGTTTCTCCTCGAAAAATCAGGGGCTTGCGAGCGGGCCCGATGCCCGTCCTGAAGCCCCGGAGCCGGCACTATCGGCCAAGCCCCGAGGTCAAGTCAAATGGGGCGGGAACGCCGGGCGAACAGGGCTTGGCGCAGGGCCTTTACGGCCGGCAGGCTGTCGCTATCGCCGCGCGTGACGACGGAAACGGGGTTGGGGCCGAACTCGAGCATCGGTCCCTTGAGCGGTTTAACCATGCCGAGCCGGGTATAGCGGCGCACGGCCGTATCGGGGGCGATGGCCAGCAGATGCGTGGCGCTGACGACGTGCAGCATCGTGTGCAAGGCGGGGCATTCGACGGCAACCGGCGGGGCCTGGATGCCGTCGTTCAGAAACAGGCGAAGATAGGCCGCATGGGTGCGTGAACCGGGCGGCGGCACGATCCAGCCCCAGTGCGTCAGCTCCGCCACCGAGACGGCACGCGACCGCGTCAGCGGGTGCGACCGGGCCGCGACGACCTGCATCCGGCCGTAGCCGAGCGGCTCGATCCGCAACTCGCCGATCGGCAACGCTGCGATCACCGATTCGTCGATCCAGCCGATCACCGCGTCGAGCTCTCCGGCGCACAGCGCGGTGAGCAGATCGCGGGCTCGGCCTTCGCGGATACGCAGCCGGGTCGGCGTGCCGGATTTCTCGAGATGCCGCAAAGCCGCCGGCAAGGCGGCGACACCCGCGACCTGGATGCAGCCGAGGCGCAGTGCTGGCTCGGCCGCCGGCCTGCGTGCGGCGTCGATCGCCCGTTCGATCGATGACAGGGCGACGGTCAAGCGGTCGAGCGCCCGGCGGCCGGCGGCCGTGAGCCGGGCGCCGCGCGCATCGCGCTCCACCAGCTTTGCCCCGAACACCGATTCCATGTCGCGTAGAAGCAGCGTGGTCGCCGGCTGGCTCACGCCGAGTGCCCGGGCGGCTTTGCCGAGCGACCCCCCGCCGTCGACGAGGCGCAGCAGGCGCAGATGCCTCAGCCGCAGGCGGTCGGCGCGAGATGCCGGGTTCTGTGGAGGGGAGGCGATCTTACTCATACGAATAGTGTATCAGATATCCATAATTTCATAATTGAACGATATATCGGGCTGCTTACCATCGGGCCGATGACTGCTCAGCCAGCCGCGTTGACAGCCGAGGCGCCGCTTCGCATCCGGTCGGTCGGGCCGTTCGCGCTCGAGGCCGCGCTGCCGCGCGCGGTGGCCACGCCGATGATGGCCATCGGCAGCACGGTCAGCTTGCTGGTCGCGCTGCGCGACGATGACGGGGTCGAGGGCTGGGGCGAGATCTGGTGCAACTTTCCGCGCTTCGGCATCCGCCACCGAGCGCGGATGCTTACCGAGGTCTTCGCGCCGCTGCTCACCCGGCGTGCCTTCGCCTCGCCCGCCGAGGCCTGGTCGTGGCTGACCGCCTCGAGCAACGTGCTGCGCCTGCAGTCGGGCGAACCCGGTCCGGTCGCCGCGGTGATCGCCGGCATCGACTGTCAACGCCGGAGTAAAAATGCATCGGCTGGCCGGATTAAAAATGCATCACGGCTGACGGCATGAAGGCCCCCGCGGGGGGCCTTCCTGCGCCCTGGTT
>VGEI01000031.1 GCA_016869415.1 Alphaproteobacteria bacterium | reverse complement strand
GGGAGAACGGCTACTGCGAGAGCTTCAACGGCACGCTCAGGGACGAGCTGCTCAACGGCGAGATCTTCTACAGCCTGAAGGAGGCAAGGATCGTGATCGAGCGCTGGCGAAAGGAATATAACGAGGTGCGGCCCCACAGTTCGCTTGGCTACAGGCCGCCGGCGCCGGCGGCCTGTAGCCCTCGGCCCCTCATGCTCGCGCAGCCAACGATGGTGCAGTAAAGTAACAATGGCCCTGGTACAAAAAATCGGTCAGGTCAGTTCCTCTTCCGAAGGAGGCTATACTTTACGCCATCTTGAAAAGTCTTTGCGCCTAGATGGACGCAGTCAAGACGGCGAAGCGCACCTTGGAGATCTTCGAGGCCTTCGCTACAGCGCAGGAGCCTCTCACCTTGAGCGAGCTTGCCCGTCGCATCGGCTCACCGGTCAGCAGCTGCCACGGCGTGATCCGGACGCTGAAGGCGCAAGGCTACGTCTACCTACTCGACAAGCGCCGCTACTACCCGACGCGGAAGCTTCTCGACCTCGGCGGCCGCATCTCGCCGCACGACCCGGTCATGGAGCGTCTGCTGCCGTACCTCGAAGCGCTCAGGAAGCGCACCGGGGAGACCGTCCTCATCGGCAAGCGCGAAGGCGACGAGACGCTCTACGTGGTCACCATCGAGAGCGCCCAGACGATCCGCTACAGTCTGCATGCCGGCACGCGCCGTCCGCTGCACGCGAGCGCCGTGGGCAAGGCGCTTCTCGGCGTGCTGCCCGACGAGCGGCTGGTGGAGGAGCTGCGCCGCCTGAAGTTCAGGCGGTTCACGGCGGCTACCCTCGAGGCGGAAGGCTTGCTTGCCGACCTGCGCAGGTCCCGGCGGCGCGGCTACTTCGTCACGCGCGGGGAGTACGACACGGCCGGGATGGGCGTGGCGCGGGCCTTCGCCGTGCAGGACGAGGCCTTTGCGGTGGGCATCGCGGGCCCGCTCGAGCGCGTGAAGGGAAAGCTCGAGGCAGTCGGCAGGGCGGTGAGCGAAACCGCGGCGGCGATGGAGCGCGCCGCCGCCTCAGCCTAGTGTTTTCCCCTGCCGCTTAGCGTTTTCCCCATTTCTTCTGTTCCACGGTCTGCTCCTCGATCTCGTAGAACTCGTCTAGGCCGACCAGCGTCTCGATCTCGTGGCGGGCCGCTGTGCACTGCTCGTGCGTCAGGCCGGTGAAGCCGCCGGTCTTCTTTATCTCCTGGTAGGCGCGCTTCGCATGATGGAAGCCGACCAGGAGATAGGTCAGGGCGTCGATCGCCGCCTTGTAGCCCATGTCGGCGAGCTGCGGCCCGGTCGGTAGCGGGCGGCCGTCGCGGTTGCCGCGGCTGATGACGTAGACCAGCGGGATCTTGCAGGCTCTCGGCGCCTTCTTCATTTCCTCAAGGTTCCTCGGGAAGACGAGTCCCATGTCGGCGCCGACGTCGGCGGCGGCGTTGATGCGCCAGGACGCCTCCTTGAGGCCCTTGAAGCGGCACGTGTCGGTACGTGCGATGATGACGAAGTCGGGGTCGGACTTGTCCCGCTGCCGGCAGGCGAAGCGGATCTTGTCGACGAACTCGCGCCGCCCGACCGCGTGCGCCACGTACTTGTGGTAGTGCGCGCGCTTTGGGTAGAGCTGGTCCTCGATGTGCGTCCCGGCGATGCCGGCGCGGATGAACTCGCGCACCGAACGCATGGTGTGCAGCGGCTCGCCGAACCCGGCGCCGCCGTCGGCCACCAGCGGAATGTCGATCGCCGCGGCGACGTCGCCCGCCGTTTCTACCTGCTCGTCGAGCGTGAGCATCGGCTCGGAGGTGCAGCGCGAGCCGCCAGTGACGAAGCCGCCGGTGTACACGCAATCGAAACCGATGCTCTGCAGCAGGCGCCCGCCGAGCGCGTCGTATGCCACCGGCATATAGATGAGGTCCTTCTTCTTCAGCAGCCTGCGCAATGCCGTAGTCTTTTTCATTCAGTTTCCGCCATTGAGCAGTCTCAGGGCTTCCTGGGTCCACTGCTCGCGGTGCCGGTCCAGCTCCTCTGCGTTCCACCAGTGGTACTTGATCTTCGACAGGTCGTCGCCCTCTACGCTGGTGAAGTCCCTGCGCAGCGAGAAGTGGCCGAGGCGGTTCACTGATTTCTGGCCTTCGAGGCTGGTGATCCAGTCGACGAACACCTTCGCGCCGGCCGGGTTAGGCCCGTTCTTCGTGATCGCCATGCCGATCGGCAGAAGCGAGCCGCCTTCCTTTGGGAAGGCTTCCTTCACCGGTGCGCCCTTGCCGCCGGGGTAAGGCCCGTCGCGCCGCACCAGCGCCGAGATGTTCACCCCGACCGCGCGTTCGCCCGACATGAGCTGGTTGTGCGTCGTGCCGTGGCTCTGCGTCATCATCGGGTTGTTGGCGTGCGCCTTCTCGAAGAACTCGCGGCCGAAGAGCTTGTACATGCTGAACACGAAGTAGTAGTGGCCGCCGCCCACCTTCGGGTCGGGCAGGCTCACTCTTCCCTTCCACTTCGGGTCGAGCAGGTCGCGCCAGCTCGTTGGCACCTCGTGCGGCTTCACTAGGTCCGGGTTGTAGCCGATGTACTGGTAATACGAGGTGAAGAACACGTGGGTGCAGTCCTTCGATAGCGCCTCGGGCCGGTAGTCCCTGAAGTTCGGGCTGCAGTAGGGCGTGAGCTTGTCCTCGCGCGCAAGCCTGAGGAACATACCCGGATCGCCGAGGAACATGATGTCGGTGCTGACCCGCCCGGCGCGCAGCTCCTGGTCGTACAGCGCCGTCATCGCGCCGGTCTGGCCGCGCACGATCTTCAGCTGCAGGTTTCTCGGGCGGTGCGCGTCGTTGAAGGCGCGCATGATCGCGTTGCCGATGGGCTCGAAGAGGACGCTGTGGACGACGATGTCCGCAGCCTTTGCGGTTCCTGAAACAAAGATCAGCAGGACGACGAGGAGCCGCACGCTCAGTTCCCGGTGAGAATCTTCTGCGACTCGGCAGTCCACTGGTCGCGGAACTTGTCCATCTCGGCGGCGTCCCACCAGTGGTAGCGGATCTTCGATAGGTCGTCGCCCTCGATGCTGGTGAAGTCCTTGCGCAGCGAGAAGTGGCCGAGGCGGTTGATCGCCTTCTGCCCCTCGAGGCTGGTGGCCCAGTCGATGAACGCCCTGGCGCCAGCGGGATTGGGGCCGCCCTTGGTTACCGCCATGCTGCCGGCGAGGAGCGCGCCGCCTTCCTTCGGGAAAGCCTCCCTGACCGGCGCGCCCTTGCCGCCGGGGAAGGGTCCGTCGCGCCGCGCCAGCACCGAGATGTTGACGCCCAAGTGCCGCTCGCCCGACATGATCTGGTTGTGGGTCACGCCGTGGCTCTGGGTAAGCAGCGGGTCGTTGGCGCGCACCTTCTCGAACCACTCCTTGCCGAAGAGCTTGTACATGGTGAAGACGAAGTAGTAGTGGCCGCCGCCGACCTTCGGGTCGGGGATGCTGATCTTGCCCTTCCACTTCGGGTCGAGGAGGTCGCGCCAGCTCTGCGGCGGCTCCTTCACCAGCTCGGGGTTGTAGGAGATGTACTGGTAGTACGCCGTGACATGGATGTGGGTGCAATCCTTCTGCAGCGCCTCGGGGCGGTAGTCCTTCTCGTGCGGGCTGCAGTAGGGCGTGAGCTTGCCCTCACGCGCGAGCTTGAGGAACAGGCCCGGGTCCACCATGAACATCACGTCGCCGCTGACACGACCGGCGCGCAGCTCCTGGTCGTAGAGGTTGGCCTGCTGCCCGGTCTGGATGCGCGTCACCTTCACGCTCAGCTTGTCCCTGGCGTAGCGCTCGTTGAAGGCGCGCATGATCTGCTGCGCGAGCGAGTCGAACAGCGCGCTCTGCACGATGATCTCGCCGCCCTTCGCCGACGCCGCCTCCTTGATCAGTTTCGGGTCCTGGGCCGCGGCGCTCCCGGCGGCCAGCATTGCCAGCACTGCTGCAATACATCTCATGGGCTTACTCCTGGGTGGTTTCATTCGCGAAGCAGGATGCAATCGGCCGGATCGGCGTTCAGCGTCACGGCGCTGCCCGCCGGGTAGGTCTCGCTCGGCCGCGCGTGCAACTCGACGCCGTGGCCGAGCATGTCGGCGCGGTACAGGATCGACTCGCCGAGGTAGGTGGCGAGCCGCAGGGTCGCCGGCCAGGCGTTGACGCCGCCCGGGGCGGCGCAGATCTGCAGCGCCTCCGGGCGGATGGAGACGCGCACCGCGTCGCCCGCGGCGGCGCCCACCGCGACGGCCACGCGCACCTCGAGGCCGGAGGCGGTGGTCACGACCGCGCCGGCCGTGTCCTTCGCGGCGAGCATTCCCTCGAGCAGGTTGGTGGTGCCCATGAAGCTGGCGACGAATGCGTTGGCCGGTCGCTCGTAGATGTCGCGCGGGGTGCCGACCTGCCGCAGCACGCCTTTCTCCATGATGGCGATGCGGTCGGCGATCGCCATCGCCTCGGTCTGGTCGTGGGTCACGTAGACAGCGGTGAAGCCGAGCTTGCGCTGCAGCTCCTTGATCTCGATCCTCATCTGTAGGCGCAGGTTGGCGTCGAGGTTGGAGAGCGGCTCGTCGAAGAGCAGGAGCTTCGGCGCCGACACGAGGCTGCGCGCCAGCGCCACGCGCTGCTGCTGGCCGCCGCTGATCTGCGATGAATAGCGCTCGGCGAGCGCCTCGAGCTGCACCAGCTTCAGCGCCTCCATGACCCGGGCCTTGAGAGCGTCGCCGCGCGCGCCCTGGCAGCGCAGCGGATAGGCGACGTTCTCGAACACCGTCATGTGCGGCCAGACGGCGTAGGACTGGAATACCATACCGATCTCGCGCTTCTCGGGCGGCAAGAAGACGCCTTCCTCGATCGCGGTGATCATGCGCTCGCCGACGCGGATGCGGCCGGAGGTGGGGCGCTCCAGGCCGGCGATGCAGCGCAGGCAGGTCGTCTTGCCGCAGCCGGAGGGGCCGACGAGTACCAGCATCTCGCCCTTCGCCGCCTGCAAGGAGACGTTGTCCAGCGCGTGCGTCTCGCCGAAGACCTTGCTGAGGTTCTCGATGCCGATCATCGGTAGGCCGGCGAGAGGTCGATCTTGAAGCCCCACTTAAACAGGGCGATCACGGCCAGCATGATGAGGGAGAGGAGCAGGGCGCCCGCGCTCATCACGTTGAGATACCCCTCGGTCCACTGCTCGAAGATGAGCACCGGGAAGAGCCGAGTGTTGATCGACGTGAGCAGGACCGCGGCGCTGATCTCGCGGATAAAGATGATGAACAGCAGGATCCAGGTGGAGTAGATACCGGGCCTGAGGAGTGGCATCACCACGCGCCAGAAGGTACGCAGCCAGGAGGCGCCGTGGACGCGGCTCGACTCCTCGAGCTCTGGATGGATCTGCACGATGGTCGCGCCTAGCGCCCGCACGCCGTACGGCATGAAAAGCGTCATGTACGCGATGACCAGCACCCAGATCGAGCCCCAGATCGGCCAGACGATATAGGCCCAGATCATGGCGAGGCCCATGACGATGCCGGGGATGCCGATCGGCATCACGCTCACCTGCTCGAGGAACCGCCGTCCGGGCACGTTGCTGCGGTGGACGATGTAGGCGATGACCGCAGTGAGCACGACGCAGAAGGTAGCGCCGAAGGTGGACAGGTAAAGCGAGCGCAGCAGCGTCTGCAGCAGGTCGGCCTTCTCGAAGAAGGCGGTCCAGTTGTCGAGGGTCCACTGGCTGAAGCGCGGCGTGGGGTAGGACTGGAAGCTGGTCTTGATGAGCACCAGCCCTGGCAGTATCACGGCGAGCAGGGCGTAGACCGAGCAGGCCGCTAGCGCCACCGGCGTCCACTTGCCGAGCGGGTAAAGCTTCAGGCGAAAGCCGCGCCCGCCGACCAGGGCGTAGGAACCCGAGCGCAGGATCCAGCGCTGCAAGACGATCAGACCGGCGGTGATGCCCATCAGCGTCAGGCCGCATACCGTGGCGGCGCCGTAGTTCGGCGGCGTCAGGACCGACTTCGCGTAGATCTCCGTCGCGAGGAGCACGATCTTCGCCGGAAAGCCGAGGATCGCGGCCACGCCGAAGATCCCCATCGAGATCACCAGCACCAGGCTCATGCCGGAGAGCAGCGCCGGAAGGATCAGCGGGAGCGTGACGCGGGTGAGCGTACGCCAAAGGCCAGCGCCGCACATGAACGACGCCTCTTCGTACGTGGTGTCCATGTTCTTCAGCGCCGCCGCGGTGAAGAGAAACATGTACGGCGCCATGTAGATGCCCGTGACCCAGATGATGCCGCTCATCGAGTACACGTTCACGGGCAGGCCGAGCCACAGCTTGAGCAGGCCGTTGGTCGGGTTGCCGAGGAAGATCCAGGCGAGTCCGCCGATGAAGGTGCTGGTGAAGAATGGCAGGATCGCCGAGAGCTCGACCAGGCGCTTGCACGGCATGTCGGTCTTGACGGTGAGCCAAGCGAGCGGCACGCCGATCAGCGTCGCCACCAGCGTGATGCCGACCCCGACGTAGAGCGAGCGGCCGACCAGGCGCCAGTAGCTTCCTTCGAAGAGCAGCGCGAAGTTGTCGAGCGTCCAGGGCCCGGTGTCGCCCGGCGCACCCTTGTGGAACGCCGCCCAGCCGAGCCACAGCGTCGGATAGAAGACGAGCCACAGCACCAGCAGCGTCACCGAGCTGAGGATCGCGAACTCGGCCGGCGTGACGCCGGAGGCGCGCAGGAGGCGAATGGTCAAGCGCTCTTTAATTTCACGATATTGAAAAGTGCTACGGGTTTCTGAAAGATAATCTAAAATACCTGCCGCAGGCAAAGAACGCCATGGACAAAAAAACTTCTGCAGCGCAGCAAAAAACGGACGCGGTGGCGCTGGAGGTCTTCTCCAACGCGCTGTTGTCGATTTCCGAGGAAATGGGCGCGCTTCTCATCCGCACCGCCTACTCAACGAACATCAAGGAGCGACACGACGCCTCCACCGCGATTTTCGACGCCCAGGGGCGCATGATCGCCCAGGCCGAGCACATCCCCATGCACCTCGGGGCGCTTCTTTCTGCGATCACCCACCTACTGAAACGCTACCCTAAGGCGAGCCTGCGGCCGGGCGACGCCTTCCTCGCCAACGACGCCTACAACGGCGGCGGCACGCACCTCGCCGACGTCACGGTCGCCTCGCCGGTGTTCGCCGGAAAGGAGCTGATCGGCTTCGTCGCCAACATGGGGCACTGGCCCGATGTCGGCGGCATCAAGCCGGGCGCGGCGATGACCGAGGGCTGCACCGAGATCTACCAGGAGGGGCTGCGCATCCCGCCGATGAAGATCATGAGCGCGGGGAAACTGCAGGAGGACCTCTTCTCCTTCATTCTGCTCAACATGCGGTTTGCCGAGGACCGGCCTGCCGACCTTCGCGCGCAGGTGGCGACCAACGAGGTCGGCATCCGCCGCATGCAGGAGCTCTGCCGCAAGTACGGCCTGAAGCGCTTCCGCGAGCTAATCCAGGGCACACTCGACTACAACGAGCGCTGGATCCGCCGCCGGATCCGGGAGCTGCCTGAGGGAAGCTGGAGCTTCGAGGACCAGCTTGACGACGACGCGCACACGCCCGAGCCGGTGCCGCTCAAGGTTCAGCTGACCATCCGGCACAAGCCGCAGCCTCACATGGTGTTCGACTTCGAAGGCTCGAGCCCACAGCGCACCGGTGGCGTGAACTGCGTCTACGAGGCGCTCTTCGCTACTGTCGCCTATGCGCTCAAGGCGACGCTCGACCCGGAGCTGTGGTCGAACGCGGCGTTCGAACGTGTGGTGAAGATCAAGGCACCGGAGGGCTCGATTGTCAATCCGCGACCGCCGGCCCCGGTAGGGGGGCGCGGCACCACCTGCCAGCGCCTCGCCGACCTGCTGCTCGGGGCGATGTCCAAGGTGGTCGAGGACCGGGTCACGGCTTGCGGCCACGGCACCACTACCGTCAACCTGCACGGTCACGACCCGATCCGCGGGCGCAGCTACATCTGCATCGACGGCCTGGGCGGTGGCATGGGCGGGCGCGCCGGCCACGACGGCATGGATGCGGTGCAGATCAACACCAACAACATTCCCAACCTGCCGACCGAGGTGCTGGAGAGCGAGTACCCGATCCGCATCGAGCGCTACGAGCTGGTTCCCGACTCGGGCGGCGCCGGCGAGTTCCGCGGCGGCTCGGCGACGCGCAAGGACTTTCGCATGCTCGCCGACACGGGCTTCATCGCGCACGCTGACCGGCATCTCTTCCGGCCCTGGCCGCTCAGCGGCGGCAAGCCCGGCGCGCTCGGTCTTCACTGCAAGAACTCTTCTGAAAAACTGCCAAGCAAGGGCGGGCCGCACGAATTCAATACGGGCGAGGTGCTGCGCTGTCAGACCGCCGGCGCCGGCGGCTTCGGCGACCCGGCCAGGCGAAGTCCCGAGCGGCTCGCCGTCGACCTCGCCGACGGCAAGGTGACCGAGCAGGCCGCGCGGCGCGACTATCCGCCGCAGCTGGTGGACCAGGCGCTCGCGCTCGCCGCGAAGCTATGAAGTACAGCGTAGGCGTCGACATCGGCGGCACCTTCACCGACGTCGTCCTGATGGACGCCCGCGGGGCGATCGTCGCCGAGCACAAGGTGGACACCACGCCAGCTGCGCTGGAGGCCTGTTTCGTCGAAGCTCTGAGCCGCGCCAGCGAGAAATGCCGGCCCGAGGACATCCACCGCATCCTGCACGCCACGACGGTGGCGACCAACTCGGTGCTCGAAGGCAAGGGCGCACGCACCGCGCTCGTCGTCACAGAGGGCTTCCGCGACATCCTCGAGATCGCGCGGCAGCGCCGGCCGTCGCTCTACGACCTGAAAGCGGAGAGGGCGAGGCCTCTCGTGCCGCGGCGCCTGTGCATCGAGGTGCGTGAACGGTTGGGGTCGGACGGGTCCGTCGTCACGCCGCTGCAAGACTCCGAGCTGCAGCGGATCGCGGCCTGCGTCGAGGGAACGCGCGCCGAGTCGGTGGTGATCGCGCTTCTTTTCTCTTACCTCAACGCATCCCACGAGCAGAAGCTGCGCGACTACCTGTCGAAGAGCTTCCCGCAGAAGCTCGTCATCGCGTCCTCCGACGTGATCCCCGAGTTTCGCGAGTTCGAGCGCACTAGCACCGCTGTGCTTGTCGGGTATCTAAAGCCCATCTTCGCCGCCTATACCAAGAATCTATCGAATGAGCTCGTCTCGCGAGGCCATGCGGCGGGCAAGTTGTTGATCATGAACTCCGCAGGCGGTGTCATGTCCCCTGACGCGGCGCGCGACAGGCCGCACGCCATCGTGGAGTCGGGGCCGGCGGCAGGCGTGATCGCGGCGGCCACCCTCGCTGAGCAGCTCGGCGAGAAGAACGTCATCTCGTTCGACATGGGCGGGACGACCGCCAAGGCGAGCCTGATCGAGAGTGGCGCCTACCGTACCACGACCGAGTACGAGATCGGCGGCGGCGTGCACCAGTCGCTCGCCGTGCGCTTCACAGGCTACCCGATCAAGGCGCCGATGATCGACCTGACCGAGTGCAGCGCGGGCGGCGGCTCGATCGCCTCGGTCGACGACGTTGGCGTGCTCAAGGTCGGCCCGCGCAGCGCGGGGGCGGACCCCGGCCCGGCGTGCTACGGCCGCGGCGGCACCGAGCCGACCGTCACCGACGCCAACGTCGTTCTCGGGCGCATCAACCCGGATTACTTCGTCGGCGGCGAGGCGAGGCTCGACCGCAGGCTCGCCCGTGCCGCTATCGAGTCGCGCATCGCCCGCCCGCTCGGCATGACGGTGATGGAGGCCGCGGCGGGCATCATCGACATCGTTAACGCCCACATGGCGCGCATCCTGCGCGTCGTGTCCGTGGCGCGCGGGCTCGACCCGCGCGACTTCGCGCTGATCGCGTTCGGCGGCGCCGGTCCGCTGCATGCCGCCGATCTTGCGGCCGACCTGGGGATCCCGCGCGTCATCGTGCCCGAGGCGCCGGGCGTCTTCTCGGCGCTCGGCCTGCTGTGGGCCGACCTGCGCGCCGACTTCAGCAGCACCGTGCGCCGCAACGTCACCCGCGACCACGCCGAGCACATCCAGGGCGCGCTCGGCCGCGTCGAGGCCGAGGCGCAGGCGTGGCTCGAGCGCGAGAAGGTGCCCGCGAAGCGCAGGGCGCTCGCGCGCAGCGCCGAGATGCGCTACCCGCTGCAGAACTACGAGATCAACGTGCCACTGCCCGCCGGCAGGGTCAACGCCGCCTGGATCGCGCGCGCCTGCAAAGCCTTCCACGCGGTGCACCAGCGCCTCTACAGCTACTGCGACCGCGAGGAGCAGGTACAGCTCGTGAATGTGCGCGTCGCCGCAGTCGGCCGCACCGACCGACCCAGGCCTCGCCTCCTTGACAGGGGCGGCGCATCGGCGCAGCCCGCGCTCAAGGGCCGGCGCAAGGTGCATTTCCAGGAGGCCGGCAGCTTCGTCGACTGCCCCGTCTACGAGCGCAACCGGCTGCGCGCCGGCAATCGCGTCGCCGGCCCTGCGCTCATCGAGCAGGCGGATTCGACGGTTGTGGTTCCGCCCTCGATGAGCGCCGCGGTGGATGTGCACGGTCGGATCGTCCTGGGTTTGAAAGTGAAGAGTGCTCCTTCGAGAAAAGCGCAATGGGCCAAGGCCTAGATCCCGTCACGGCCTCGGTCGTCGAGCACGGCCTGCTGAGCGTGACCGACGAGATGGCCACCGTGGTGGTCGCCACGGCGTATTCGCCGCTGGTGCGCGACCTCTACGACTTCACCGTGGCGCTGTGCAACCCGCGCGGCGAAATGGTGGTGCAGGGCGTGGGCATGGCGATCCACCTCGGCGCGCTGCCCAGCGCCGTCGAATCGATCCTGCGTAAGTTCCCCGGCGCGTGCATGCAGCCGGGCGACGTGTACATCATGAACGACGCCTATGCGGGCGGCATGCACCTGCCAAACGTGATCCTGCTCGCCCCCTGCTACGCTTCGGGCGATCTCCTCGGCTACGCGGTGACCATGTGCCACCACACCGACGTCGGCGGCCATGTGCCGGGCAGCGTACCGGTCAACAGCCGAGACGTCTTCGGCGAGGGCCTGCGCATCGCGCCGATGCGCCTAGAGCACGGCGGCGAGCGCGACCGCACGCTGCTTTCGCTCATCGAGACGAACACCCGCCTGCCGCGCGACTTCTTCGGCGACCTTGAGTCGCAGGTGAGCGCCTGCCGGACGGCCGAGAAGCGCCTCACGGCGATCGCCGCGCGCTACGGCAACGCGACAATCCTGGCGGCGATGCAAGGCCTGCTCGAGCGCAGCGAGCGCATGGCGCGCGCTGAAATCGCCTCCCTGCCCGACGGCGACTACAGCTTCGAGGAGTTCCTCGACAACGACGGCATGGACGGCCCGCCGCAGCGCCTGTTCGTCAACCTGAGGATCCGCGGCGAGGAGCTCACGGCCGACTTTACCGGCACCGCGCTGCAGGTGCCCACCGCGATCAACTCGCCGCTGGCCTACTCGCGTTCCGCGTTCTATCTCACCGTGCGCTCCATCATGTCGCAGGAGATCCCGAACACCGCGGGCTTCTTCCGGCCGCTGAAGATGGTCGCGCCCGAGGGTACGCTCATCAACCCGGCGTTTCCCGGTGCGGTCGGCGCGATGGGGGTCACCGGCTACCGGCTCGCCGACTGCATCTACGGCGCGCTCGCTAAGGCAGCGCCACACAAGGTGCGCGCGGCGAGCGAGGGTGGCACCACGCGCTATACCTTCGGCACCACAGTAGACGGCAAGCCAAGCATCCTCTCCGAGGCGCTGGTCGGTGCCTGGGGCGGGCATGAGCGCCACGACGGCATCGACGGGGTCGCTAACATCGCCGCCAACATGGCCAACTCGCCGGTCGAGATGGTGGAGAGCACCTACCCGGTGATGGTGGAGGAGTACGCCTACGAGCCCGATTCCGAGGGCGCCGGCCGCCGCCGCGGCGGGCTCGGCGTACGCCGCAAGGTGAGGCTTCTCGCGCCGCAGGGCGGCGTGCTGCAGCTGCGCTCCGGGCGCTCGAAGCAGCGCCCGTGGGGATTCGCCGGCGGCGAGCAAGGCACGAGCTGCCGCAACGTCCTCAACCCCGGCACCCTGCAGGAGAAGGCGCTACGCGGCCTGGAGACCCTGCACGTGCCGGGCGACACCGTGTACCTCCACGTCACGCCCGGTGCCGGCGGCTACGGCCCGCCGCACGAGCGCGAGCCCGAGCTCGTCGCGCGCGATGTCCTCGACGGCAAGATCTCGGTCAAGCGCGCCCGCGAGGTGTACCGGGTGGCCGTTTCCGGCAACGGTGTTCTGCAGAAGGCAGAAACGGCTCGGCTGCGCTCATGAGTTATTCCATCGGCGTAGACATTGGCGGCACGTTCACCGACGTGGTGCTGATCGAGGGCAGCGGCCGGGTGCATGTGGCAAAGGGCATCTCCACCGTAAGAGCCTACGAGCAGGGCATCTTCGCAATGGTCAGGCGGCTGCTCGGGAAGATCGGGCTCGAGGCGGCGGACTGCGGCGCGGTGGTCCACGGCACGACGGTCGCGACCAACGCCATCATCGAGCGCAAGGGGGCGCGCACCGGCCTGATCACCACGCGCGGCTTTCGCGACGTGCTGGAGTTGCGCCGCATCCGCATCCCGAAGCTTTACGACCTAGAGTGGGAAAAGCCCGAGCCGCTCGTACCGCGCTTTCTGCGCGTCGAGGTGGGCGAGCGGATGACGCACAAGGGGGAAGTTTTTTCTCCCTTGGAGAAGGATTCCGTGCGTGAAGCCCTGAAGGCGCTCAGGTCGCATGGCGTCGAGTCGGTCGCCGTGAGCCTGATCAACTCGTACGCCAACCCGGCGCACGAGGAGGCGGTGCGCGACATACTGAAGCAGGCGGCGCCGGAGTTGCACGTCACGCTCTCCTCCGAGGTGCTGCCGGAGATGCGCGAGTACGAGCGCACCAGCACCACCGTGATCAACGCCTACGTGATGCCGGTGGTGAAGCGCTACGTCGCCTCGCTGGAAGGCGGCCTGCGTGGCGCGGGCTTCAAGGTGCCGCTGCTGCTAATGCAGTCGAACGGCGGCACCATGTCGGCCGAGCTCGCCTGCGAGACGCCGATCCACGTGGTCGAGTCGGGGCCCGCGGCGGGCGTCATCGCCGCGCACCACCTCGCGGCTAGGGCGCGGATTCGCAACGCCGTGGCGCTGGACATCGGTGGCACCACCGCCAAGGCGAGCCTGATCGAGGATGGGCAGGTCACCTATGCCAAGGAATACGAGGTCGGCGCGGGGTTCACCCGCACGGGCCGCATGTCGCGCGGCGGAGGCTACGTGCTGCGCGCGCCGACCATCGACATCGCCGAGATCGGCGCCGGCGGCGGCAGCCTCGTCTGGGTCGACGGCGGTGGGGCGCTGCGGGTGGGCCCGAAGAGCGCCGGCGCGAGCCCCGGCCCAGCCTGCTACGGCCTCGACGGCACCGAGCCGACCCTCACCGACGCCTGCGCGGTACTCGGCTATCTCGATCCTCAAGGACTTGCGGGCGGCGAAGTTGCTCTGGATCTCGAAAAAGCACAAAAAGCGCTTCAGCCAGTTGCAGATCGATTAGTAATGAAAATCGACGACCTCGCGCACGGCGTCTATCGCATCGCGGTGTCGAACATGTGCCGCGCGATCCGCGCCATCTCGACCGAGCGCGGCAAGGACCCGCGTGACTTCGACCTGATTGCCTTCGGCGGCAACGGGCCGCTCTTCGCCGCAGCCGTGGCGCGGGAGCTGGAGCTGCCGCGCGTGATCATCCCGCCGGCGGCCGGGATCTTCTCGGCGTTCGGGCTTCTGTACTCGGACCTCGAGCACCACTTCACGCAGACACTGCTCGGGCGGCTGGACCAGACCGACCCGGCGCACGCCGAGGCGCTGTGGCGGCGGCTGGAGGCCGAGGCGCTGTGCGCCCTGGAGCGCGAGGGCTACGGCCGGGAGCGCGCGAAGCTGCAGCGCTTTTCGGAGCTTCGCTATCTCAGCCAGTCGCACGAGCTGTCCGTCCCGTGGCAACCGACGCTCGAGGCGCTCGCCGAGCGCTTCGAGGAGGAGCATGAGCGCACCTACGGGCATCGCGGCCACGACGGGGTAGTGGAGCTCGTCAACCTGCACCTCGTGGCGAGCGGCAGCAGGGATCAGCCGCGCGTGCCGCAAGCGCTCGAGTACCGCGGCCGCCTGAGCCGCAAGCCGGCGCAGCGCAAAGCGTACTTCGACGGGCGCTGGCACGACGCCCGTATCCTGACGCGGGACTCGGTCGACAAGCTCGACGGTCCCGCGGTGATCCACGAGTTCGATACCACCGTACTGGTGCCGCCGGGCTTCTCGGCGGCGACCGATTCCAACTCCAACCTGGTTCTGACGCCCGCATGAACGAGATGAGATACATCTCCCCGACCGGCATGATCGGCTCGGGGTTCCAGGAAGCCTCCCTCCGGCGTGCCCTCGCCGCCGATCCGCACTTCATCGGCTGCGACGGCGGCTCGACCGACGACGGGCCCTACCAGCTCGGTGCCGGCAAGCCGATGTTCGCGCGCCAGGCCTGCAAGCGCGACCTGCGCATCCTGATCGGCGCGGCGCTGGAGAAGAAGATTCCGCTGCTGGTGGGAAGCTGCGGCGGCGCGGGCGGCCGCATCAACCTGGAGTGGACCTGGGGGATCGTGAAGGAGATCGCGCACGAGCAGGGCTTCCACTTCAGGGCGGCGGTGATCGACTCCGAGCCGCCGCGCGAGTACCTGCTGAAGAAATTCCGCGAAGGGAAGATCCGCCCGCTCGATCCGGCGCCGCCGCTCGACGAGAAGGCGCTCGCTGGCGCTGACCACGTTGTCTGCATGATGGGCGTGGAGCCCTTCCAGGAGGCGCTCGACAACGGCGCGCAGGTGGTGCTCGCCGGCCGCTCGAGCGACACGTCGATTTTTGCCGCGCTGCCGGTGAAGCACGGCTTCGATCCGGGACTCGCCTGGCATGCGGCCAAGGTGCTCGAGTGCGGCGCGGCGGCCGTCACCAACCGCTTCACGCCCGACGGCATGCTGTGCACCCTCCGCAAGGACGAGTTCATCCTAGAGCCCGCGAACCCGCAGATGAAGTGCACGCCCGTCAGCGTGGCAGCGCATACGCTCTACGAGAACGCCGATCCGTACCTGCTGTACGAGCCGAGCGGGGCGCTCGAGACGCACAACGCCACCTACGAGGCGGTGGACGAGCGGCGCGTGCGCGTGCGCGGCAGCGGCTTCCGCAAGCTGCCCTACACGCTGAAACTCGAGGGCGCGAAGCAGGCGGGCTACCAGTCGATCGTGATAGGGGGCGTGCGCGACCCGGTGATCCTCGGGCAACTCGACGAATGGCTTGCCGGCATGAAAAAGCGTATCACCGACCGCATCGACAGCATCTTCGGCGAGGATATGCGGGGCAAGTACCACATGAACCTACGTGTCTACGGGCGCGATGGCGTCATGGGGCCGCGCGAGCCCGAGCACGGCAGGTTGGCGCACGAGATCTGCCTGCTGCTAGACTTCCTCGCCGAGGATCAGGAGACCGCGCACACCATGGCGGCGAGCGGCGGGCACATCGCGCTGCACCACCCGATCCCCGAGTGGCATGGCCTCATCTCCGGGGTCGCCTTTCCCTACGCGCCCCACGTCATCGACCGCGGGCCGGTGTACCGCTTCATGCTGAACCACGTCGTCGAGCCGGCCACGCCGATGGAGCCCTTCCGCGTCGACTACAGGACCCTGTGATGGCCAAACTGCGCAGCCTCGCCCGCATGATCCGCAGCAAGAACGCCGGGCCGTTCGAGCTGACCATCGACATTCTCTTCGCCGACCAGCCTACCTACGAGTGGGTCAAGGAGAGCGGCAAGCTGAGCCGGGAGCTCATCGCCGGCATGTTCCAGATCGCACCCGAGAAGGTGAAGCTCTTCCACTACGACCCGGCCTATGCCATCAAGGCGAGCGTGCCGCGCTACACGGTGTCCGGCGACCCCGACGAGACCGACGTCTTCGCCGGCCAGCAGTACGCGCAGCTCGTAGACCTCGAGATTCCCGGCCGCTAGCCGCCCGCGCGCCAGTCATCCACCGCCGCACGGATCTTCGGCACCAGCTGCAGCCGGCTCGGACGGTGGCCGGACTCGTCCACCCGCCATTCTCCTAATACGCACCCCAACCCACGTTCTAAGCCACTTAATATTGTCCCACCAAGCGCGGTCGCGAACGCTACCACCACTCCGAGCTCAGGCCGCCGCGCTGGTCTGCTGTGCCTGCACATCGAGCGTGCGCCAGTCGGTCGACTTCGGCACGACGCCCTCGAACGATGCGAGCTCGACGTGAGGCACGCGCGGCTCAGCCGTGCCGATCGCCGCGCCGCCGTCGCGGAAGTGCCGGGCGGCTGCAATCATCATGCACCGGAACTGCGCTACCGCGAGATCGCTGGTTTCAGATCATTTGGAGCAAAAATTGGTGGCGAGGTGCAAGTGAACTGACCGGCTTTATCTGTACCAGGTTGAATGTGGTGTTTAACTGACCTGCTCCCTTTTGTAGTGCCAGTCGTTGCTTTGTAAAGTCCTGTTTGGAATGTTAATTTATCTCCTGGGTTTGCACGGCATCGCGCCGTGAGCGATGCCGTGCTCCGTATTCAGCTGGTGTCAGGTAGCCCATTGAGCTGTGGGGGCGAGCCTCGTTATAGTCTCG
>VGEI01000030.1 GCA_016869415.1 Alphaproteobacteria bacterium | reverse complement strand
CCATTGCCGCTATACGCAACCGCGTTATAAACCTGCGTCCCCGTCGTCGGCGTCTTCATCGGGCCGCGACGGATGGCGAGGTAGATGTAGGTTTTTGATGCTGTTAGGTTATAGTTGACCGCAGAAAAGCCAGTGGCGTTGATTTCAAGCCAATTTGTAGTGTATTCCGCATTGGTGTTGTTCGGGTCTAAAACTTGTTCGACAGCACCGACAGGAATGCCGCGCATTGTATCATAGATGTGCCAGCGGTCATCAACGCCACCACTCGTACTACCCGATTTTTTCACAAGCAACCACTGCGGCTCCCACCCCAGACTCACCGTAGCATTACCACCCCCATCTGTCGTAAAACTATCACACTGAATCATCCCTGTGGATGTGGTGTCGTGGGCGAAGAGGTAGGCGACGTAGGAACCCCCGTTTGCGTTAGCTAGACTGCTTGTACCAAGAGAGAATCCTGTAGATGTAGGCGCAGTATCATTCCACCCAGTAGAAGTCGCCTGAGATGCGCCAGTAGTATTCAGAGAAATGTATGATGAAGCACCCAAACTACGATGATATGTAGCCCAATCATCTCCAGCCACGTCGGTTCTTTTGGTAATAATTATCCCCGGTGCGACACCGAGATTGTGCGAGATTGTTCGCGCTACACCTGTCCCCGTATACGTCACCACATCAAAGAACTCGGGGGCTTTGCGGAAGGTCCATGAGGCGTAGTTTTCTCCGCTTCGACTGCTTGTAGATTCATTATTTGGAGTGGTAAATCCAGTTGCATTAAATGCAATAGTGCCGCCATTTGATGCTTGAGCGCCAGTAGTAGATGTATCTAGCCTGTATGTAGCACCTCGTGCGGTATCAAATAGGCTGTGAGTATAAGCATTAGGACTTCGCTCTTTGAACCAAACCAACCCACCTTTTGTAGACAGATCAATCCCGTTGGTGATCGTCAGCGTGGAGCCGTTGCCGGTGTAGAGGTGCGTCGAGAAGACGTCTTCGATGTAGAGGGTGTCATCCGACGGCGCTGCGGATTTCTTGGCGCTTAACATCAGAAGTTCAACCCAAAGACAGCGCCGTAGGTGTTCGTGCCGTCGCTGTAGAAGTTGAAGATGTCGAACTTGTTGCTGGTGCTGGTTGCGGTCGGCGTCGTGCCACCGGCCCACTTCAACGTGCCGCCGCCTGCCCAAGTCAGGGTGTGTGCGCCGCCGTATGCAACGAGGATCGTGAACGACTTGCCGGTGGCCGCAGCAGGCAATGTGATCGTGACGTTGCCGCTGGTGGTGAACTTCTGCACCGTGCCGTTGGCGAGGTCTACCGTGAACGCCGTATTGGCGCTCGGGGCGTAGAGCGTCTCGACGTAGTTGGTGACGGTGGGGTTGGTGAGGGTTTTGTTGGTGAGCGTTTGTGTTGCAGTTACCCCAGCCACCCCCGTCAACGTGTTGTCGGCAAACGCAATGGTTTTATTCGTCAGCGTCTGCGTGTCGGTGGTGCCGACGATGGTGCCGCTCGGTAGCCCTTGGCCCCCATCTTTCAGCAGCTTGCCGGTGGTGCCGTCAAAGAGGGCGATCCGGTTGGTGACGCTCGATGCCGGGCCGACCGCCGCAAGCGCTCCCGTGGACAGCCGGAACCGATCCGCGCTCGCGACATAGGTTGCCTGATACTTGCGGCCCGAGATGAGATCGCCGGCGACGAGCGCGGTGTCGGCAGCATCCCGGACGGCCTTCGCCCCCAGGCTGTTGATGTTGAGCGTAACGGCAGTCGTGTTCGTGCCGGAGGCGATCCATTCGACCAGCAGCCCATCGGCATAGGAGGACAGGCTGACCGCCGAGGTCATCGCATCGGCAGTGCCGCCCGGAGTGCCGAGGAAAAGCTTCGCGGCCGAACTTGCAGCAGCGGCTGCGGACGCCGCGGCTGCGGTCGCGCTCGCGGCTGCTGCCGTCGCGGACGTCGCCGCATTCGTCGCGGACGTGCTGGCGTTGCTGGCCTGTGTGGTCGCCGTGCTGGCCGAGGACGTGGCGCTGGTAGCGCTCGACGAAGCCGACGTGGCCGAGGTCGATGCCGAGGATGCGCTGGTCGACGCCGAGGTTGCCGAGGTCGAGGCCGAACTTGCCGAGGTGGAGGCGGAGCTTGCGGAGCTGGCCGCCGCCGTCGCCGATGTTGCTGCCGCCGTCTCAGAAGCTGCGGCGTTCGTGGCGCTCGTGCTTGCCGAGGAGGCCGATGACGTGGCCGAGGTAGCCGAACTCGATGCCGATGTCGCGGAGGTGGAGGCCGACGAGGCGCTGGATGAGGCAGACGAAGCAGAAGCAGCCGCCGCCGTTGCCGAGGATGCCGCCGCCGTCTGGCTCGCTGCGGCAGCTACAGCAACCCCGCCCAGCGCGCCCACCATCTGGAAGTGCGTGCCGTCGTAGCGCAGCTCGACGACCTGGCCCACGACGATATCCGACGCCGAAAGCGCCGAGCCGTCATAGCGCTTAATCGACTTCACGCCCAGCGAGTTGACGTTGATCGTCGAGGCGCCCGAGTTCGCGTTGGTCGCGACGAAAGAGACCTTGAGGCCCGCGACATAGGCCGAAGGCGCGTTGGTCAGCGTGACCGCATAGGCATTGGCAGAGCCCGTGTCGGTCGCGTGGGTGACGCGGTTCTGCTGGAGCGGCAGTTTGCCGGGCAGGAGGTCGAAGCCGGCGCCGACCGCAATGAACTGGTCGTCGATCATTTGCGAGCGGGCGGTGGCCCGCGCCGGCGCAGCGTCGGTCGGATTGTAGTAATCGTTGCTCATTTCGCCTTCCCGCGCGCGCTGTAAAAGAGCGTGAGGCCATGGGCGATGTGGGGCTGCTCGTAGGTCGCGACGGAGGCGATCAGCAGCGAGATGTTCCGCCCCCTGCCGTCGAGGCCGATCCGAGCCGTGCCCTCGATCGGGCTATCCCATCTGAACTGGTCCCAGACCGCCTCGTCCCAGAAGCCGCCCCCGGCCTGGACACTGAAGCTCGTTTCCAGCATCGGCACCGAGTCCGGATCGCCGTAGCTGAGCTCGGCCGAGACGCCGATCGATATCGCGCCCGACGCGTCGATCTCGAGCAGACCCCGCCGCCAGACCTTGTTGATCTGCGGCGCCCCGCAATGGGTGAAGGCGAAGCGGGCATAGGCGGTGATCGCCGAGCCGTCGGCCGAGGTGCCGCTGTCGAGCTGGTAGACCATCCCCGCCGAGGTGCCGCAGAACAGCAGCTCGTTGCCGGAGCTGTCCTCGCCCATCCACACCGCGCTCGGCGTGATGCCGAGCTCGACGACGGTAATCTCCGGCTTCTTGTGGCCGAGATAGACCGTAAACGACGTGCCGTCGGACCAGAAGATCCGGTACTGGTCCTTGGCCCGGCTGCGCAGCGAGGCGACCGCGGTCACGCCGGCCGCGCGCTTGGTCTTGAACAGCGGCTCGATCGACTGGGTGATCGTGCCCAGCCGGAAATCGCCGAAGTCTGCGGTCGTGTCGAGCGTGCGCAAGCCCGCGTCGTCGAGATAGATCGGCCGGCCGATCTGCTGCATCGTGTTCTCGACCGCGCCCGCCGTCTTCGAGAGGGTCTGCAGGACCCAGTCGGAAACGTCGTTGCCGTAGAGGATGGAGTTCCGGTTGCGCCCGAAGACGACCATGGTGCCGGCGACATCGGGGGCAAGGCCGGTGATGTCCTCGCCGATGCCGAGCTCCGAAGCTCCTGTGACAGCGGTCCATTCGTAGGGCGCACCCGGCGAGCAGTGCTGCAGCGAGCCGCCAGGGAATGCCAGCATCAGATGGTTCTTGTGCTCGGCGATGTGGCTCGGCGTGTCCGTCGTCATGCCGGTGATCAGGGGCACGCAGACCGTGCCGTCCCACTCGAACGCGGTCCCGGTCGTGGTCGTGAAATAGGCTCTGACCAGGTCGGATTGGCCGAAGAAGTTATGGACGATCGCCCGGTACGTCCCGGCGGCCGGAAGCGCGATCGCTGCCGAGTCGCCATCGGCGACGGCCTTGGTGACGCCGCCGACCCGCAGGTTCTCGCCGTTGGTGAACGTGCCGGTGATGGTGGCAAAGATCAGCTGGCCGACAGCGGTTCCGCCGGAGTAGGACCCAGTCCGCAGCGCGACGCGGGTCACGACGCCCGTCGCTCCGGAGCTGGCCCCGGTCACGGTCTGGCCGGTGCTGATCTCGCCGGTGCCGGTGATAAACTTGACCCGGCTGCCCAGGCTCTGCGAAACCCAGCCCGAGGTCGTCTGCTTGAACAGCTGGCCCGCCGTGCCCCCGGCATTGTCGCGGAAGCAGTAGTTGACCGCACCCAGGACGAAGCCGCCGCGGATCGCTCCGGAAGCCGTCGGCGGAACGGCGATCAGGGCTCGCGCCGTCTCGATCGCATCCTGAGTCCAGGTGTCATCGTCGGTGTCGTTGGAGGCGCCGTCCTCGGTCGCCGTGCCGTTGGCCTGGCACTTCGTGACCGCCGAGACCTGGAGGTTTTCGTTGTCCTGGAAGGTGCCGGAGACCTGGGTCAGCACGAGATAGCCGGCGGCGTTCGATGCGCCGAAAGAGCCCGAGCTGACCACCATCGCGACCAGGGCCTTGCCCGTCGCCCCGGAGGAGGCGCCGGTCACGGTGTTGCCCTCGGCGATCGTGGCGGTGCCGCCATCGAAGTTGAGGACCCAGTACGATTGCGCCGACGGTTCCGGGCGTCCGTCGAAGCGCTCGTAGCCGTCGATCCGCTGCAGCCCCTTGGGGTGGGGCTCGTAGTTCCTGACGGCGATGAGGGATCCCGGCTTCTTCTTGATCGCCGGCGTGACCAGGTCGAGGCCGCCGGTCAGGTCGAAGAAGTAGTCGACGACGTCGCTCATGCAAGCGCGGCCCAGCCGCCACCGAGATCGCGCAGCGGCAGCTGGTCACGCTCCAGGTCCCGCCGCAACATGCGCGCGTCGTTCTGCGTCGAGGCAGCCTGTCGCCAGCCCTCCTCCTGCTTGTGCAGGTCCATCTCGGCCAGCAGCTCGATGAGCCGGTGGAACCTGGACGGCATCTCCGGCTCTTCCGAGCCCGAGGAAAGGGTCTGCGGGCCTTTCCGGTAGGACCCGCGGATCGTGTAGTCGGCATCGGGCACGGGGCCGAGGCAGAACTCGCCGGCCGGGCTGATCGCGTAGTGCGTTGGCCGGTTCGAGGTCTGCGTGCCGCGCACATAGAGCCGGACATAGCTCTCCCAGACGATCCCGGTGATCTCGTTCTCGTCCGAAACCCCGGTCGCCGTCAGATACATCGAGTAGGGCCGGCGCCTGGTCGTGTCGTGCAGCCAGTCGGCCCACCGGGTCAGGCCCCAGCCCGACCCGGTGTAGCGCGCCACGTCCTGGCTGGTCGTCTTGGTGAACTCGGTTTCCAGCCAGCGCCAATTAGGCCGGCTGTTCTGCAGATCGATGTAGGCGTTGACGACGGCGTCGACGACTTTCAACAAGTCGCCGCTCTGCCCGGTGAAGGCGGCCGGCACCGTGCCGGAGAACATGCCCGAGCGGCGGGCGACGTTCTGGCAGAGGACCAGCGCCGTCGTCATGCGCTTACGCCGCCTCGGCCTTGTCGAGGTCCGGGCCGTCGATCACCGAATGCGGATAGGTGGGCGTAGTGCGATAGCCGATGATGCGGTCGTTGTTGTCCTTCTCGAAGATTGTCTCCTCGGCCTGAAGGGCGAGGTAGTAGGGCCAGCGCAGGTCGGACTTGACGCCCCGCTCCACCGCCATGGCCACGCCGTTGACCGCGAGCGGGATCTTCTTCAGCGCGCCCTCCTCCTTGGTATCGTGGACCTCGACGCGAACATAGGAATTGTCGCGGAGGTCGCGGAGCCGCTTTAGTTCGGCCTGGCGCACCTTGATCTCTCGAATCTCCTCGTCGGTCAGGCCGTCGATAAAGATCGCGCCCTCGGCCTTGAGGCGCCTGACCTCGGCGTCCGGGAGCTTCGCGGCATAGACCATGGGCGCGTCGGCCTGGCCCAGGTCGCGCCGGGTGAACAGGCTGGGATCAAGGGTCGAAGCCATGACCTTCTCGGGGGCGGCCTGCTTCTTCGCCGCCGGCGGACCATCGTCGAACTCGGCGTAATCGTGCGTCCATCCGGACTTGCGGATGGCGCCGATCATTTGGGACGCGCCCATGTGCTTGGAGAACTCGGCGCCCCTCGACGTGGCGAAGGCGCGCAGCTGGTCGAGGTCCGCCTCGGCGAGGGGGACGCGGGTCTTGGACATGAGAATCCTCGGGTTCGTGTGAAAGAAGATCCGGGCGGCCAAAAACGGGAGCCGCCCGGGATAGGCGTTACGCCAGGCGGTAGACAACCCAGGTGTTGGCGCCAGACCGGCGGGCGCGGAAGTGACCGGAGCCGGAGATGATCGTGGCGTCGGTCAGCGCGCCGACGGTCGGGTTGCCGACGATGGTGACGTCGGTGTTGACCGTGATCGTCGCGTCGTTGGTACCGCCGGTGCCGGTGTTGATCAGGTGGAAGTCGAAGCTGTCGCCGGTGGCCGCGCCGCCGACAACCGCATCGATCTGCGTGCCGGTCGGCAGCTGATGGATAGACGGGGCAGTGGCGCCGGTCGTGGTGATGAGGCCTGCGACGAGCTCGGCCGCGGTGATGGCGGCCGTGACGGTCTTGGCCGCCGGCGCGTCCTGCGACTTGACAACGAGGCCCATGTTGCGGATCGCGCCGGCCTTGCCTGCCGTGCCGCCCGCGGAAGTGCCGCCGGCGCCGGGGGTGAGGATGACGTTGCCGCCGTTGCCGCCGTTCGAGGTGCCGGCCGAGGCAGCGCCACCGGCGCCGCCAGTCGCCTTCGCGTCGCCGCCAGCACCACCCGTGGCGCCGGAGCTCGAGGCCGTGTCGCCGCCGACGCCGCCGACGACGGATGCTGCCCCAGCCGCGCCGCCGTTCGCCGTGCCGGCGCCCGTCTTGGCGCCGCCGACGCCGGAGGTAATCGATGCCGCGCCGCCGATATCGCCCGCCGTGGTGCCGGTGCCGACGATGCCGGCAGCACCAGCAGCGACGAAGGCGCCGCCGGTGTTGCCGGCCGTCGTCGACGCGCCGCCGGTGATGGTGGCCGCGACGCCCTGGGCGGCAGTGACGCCGAGGACGCTGCGGACGTAGATGTCGCGGAACGCCGAGGCGTCCTTGTTGGCGTCGACCACCACCGCCTTGGAGGCGGTGACGGTGCCGGCCGTGACGGCGTTGAGAACCGCGAGCTCGGCATCGCTGAAGTCCGCGAGCACGTCGGCGACCTGGCGCAGCGCGGAGCCGAGATCGGAGCGGGAGCCGGACTGCGCCTTGGCGATCTGCTGGCGCAGCTTGGTGACATCGAAGGCCATGGGTCTGTCCTTTCAGGATCAGAGGGTCGGCCCGCGGGGGCCGAGGGATGGCAGGAAAGGAAAAGGCCCGCCGGTGAGGGCGGGCCTTCAGAGATCAGGCGGTGCGCTTAAACGTAGGTCACACCCGTCCCGGCGCCGCGCATCGCCACCCAGTGAAGGCGCTTGGCCTCCTCGGCCACCGTCGAGCCGATGGTGAAGCCCGGCGAGTAGGTCGTGGACCCGACATAGGCGGTAATCATCGCGTTCGAGGTCTCGGCCGCAACCTCGGTGTCGGTGGAGAACGTAATCGTCACGTTCGCCGTGACCGTGGCGTCGTCAACGCCGCTGGTAGTGTCCGAGGACACATAGACATTTTCCGACGTGAACGTGCCGGTGATGTCGCTGTAGTCGACCAGGAAGAAGCCGGCCGCATTGCCGCCGGCGAAGGTGCCGGACGAGATTTCGACCTGGCCGATCTTCGCAGTCGCACCGGAAGTGGCGCCGGTGATCGTGTCGCCGGCGGCGATCGTGATGGTGCCGCCGGAGGAGAACGGGATCGACCATCCGAGCTTGCCGAGGAACGCCTCGGTGTCCTTGTCCGCGTCGGTGAGGTTCACGACCCGGACATAGTCGGGAATGAAGCCGATGGAGACATTGACGGCGGCGCCGTTGCCGACGAGCCCGCCAAACTTGATCTGCATTTCGCTCATGGAGAGCATCCTTTTCGGAAAGAGAAAAGGCGGCCCCGGAAGACCGCCCTTGGTTCAGTTCAGTGGCCGGCGCCTTAGATTAGGGTCGCCGCGCACTCCAAACGGATCAGCCACAGCTCGTTCAGGCGGACGGCGGCGTGCCAGTATTTCGCGCCGACCGAGCCCTGCTGACCCAGGCGGTTGCCGGAGTCGGGCTTGCCAACGGGCACCGTGTAGAGAGACATCGCGTCTTCGCCGCGAAGCGAGACCGTGCCATACGCCTCTTCGCCGATGATGATGATCGGGTACACGTCCGCGGACGTGCCCGAGGTCGAGATCATCGTCGTGCCGGAGCCGGCCTTGGCGCCGCCGGCGTCGGTGAACGGCGAAAGATCCGCCGAGGTGATGAAGCGCACCTCCTCGACCGCGCCGAACTCGCGCGGGTGGATCGGCTTCCGCGAGCCGTAGGACACCACCGGCACGAAGCCGGCGAGGTTGCGGATGTCCGCCTTCATGTTGGTGTGGCAGAAGGCGATGTAGCCGGGCTCGATGGCACTCGTCCCGTACTCGGTCGACGGGGCAAGCATCTTGGTCACCGGCAGCGCCTTCTGGGCGTCGAGCGCGGCGATGCAGGAGCGCAGCTTGTTCAGCGTCGGCGCCGTGTTGACGTCGGTGCGCGACGTGCCGTTGTTGTAGACGATGTTGGTGCCCGCGCGGACGACGGCATAGGTCAGCTGCTCCTTGGAGCGGCCGACATTGGCGCCGACCGCTTCAGTCATGTCGGAGAACACCGGGTATTCGCTGGTATCGTCGACAACGTCGGTGATGATGCCGAGCTCGCCATACTGCGCCAGCGTGGCGGTGACCTTCTGATAGGTCAGCACGCGGGCGGTGGGGGCGACGCCCTCCTGCAGCGGAGTGGTGTTCGCCGTGAAGGGGACGGCGCGACGCCACTGCATGGTCAGCTTCTTGTTCTTCGGCATCTTCGCCTGCATGGCGAAGTTGTCGAGAACAATATGCGGCTGGGCGCTCAGCAGCGCCTTCGCCTGGAGGACGACATTGGTCGTCGCCGAGCCGATCGAGGTTTCGGACGTGGACGTAACGGTCATGATGGTTTCCTTTGGGGGTTACCCCGCGGGCCGATCTCAGACGCCGGAAGCCATTTCCTTCTGCGCCTGCTGCACGGCCCACCGCCAATGCTCTGGCGTCCCGGGCGTCGGCTTCGCTTGCGAAGGGAGGGCCGGGGTGGTGGTGCGCGGCGCGGCGGCGGTAGCGAGCTGCCGGGTGCGTTTCGGATCGACGGGTGCGGGTGATTTTTCGGGTTGCCCGGCGGCCGGGGCCGGCGCGGGCGATGGAGCGGCACTTTCCTGCTTGAACTTGGTGACCACGGCGACAGCTTCGACAACGTTGGCAAGCGCGCCCTTGTTCCGCTCGTACGCACCGCGAACGAGGGGATCCTTGTGCGTTTCCGCCCATTTGGCGAAGGCATCGGACTGGCCGACCTGATCAAAGTCGGGATGTGTGCTGTAAATGAACTCGTTGGTGGCCGCAATGCGGGCGTCCAGTCGCTCTTGATCGAGGGACTTGAGACGGGCCGTCGCGCTCTTGGCCTCCGCCCTGACTTCCTCGAGCGCATCGGTGATGGGCTCGACGACATCGGGAAATTCCTCTCTCGCCTTTTTCAGGCGCTCCGCTTTTGCGGGATCTGCTGCCGGCTTGGGCGCTTCCGCTGCCGGCGCGGACTTGGCCTTGTGCTCGAGGTCGCTCAGCCGCCGCTGCAGCGGAACGACCATGTTGCGATAGCGGGTAGCATTGCCTTCAAGGGCAGCAATCGCCGCCTTCTGCTCGGGCGTCGCGTTCGCCCAGATGTCGGGCGCGGTCGCTGCGATGGTGGTCTTGTCGGCGCCGACCGGCTTCTCTTCGGGCTCGGTCGCCTGCTCGACCGGCTCGGACTTCGGCGCCTCGGCCGCGGGCGCTTCCGCCGGGACGGCTTGGCCCGCAAGCTCGGCGGTCGCCGTGGCGACGGCATCGGCCCAGGTCGGCGGTTTCTCGGTCCCGGCATCAGCGATGGCGGGGGCCTCGGCGGGTCCGGTCATTGGTCCTCAGTAGGGCGGTGGTTGCGGGATGGCTGGCTTCACCTGGGGCGGGTCCGCCAGCTTCAGGATTGCGCGGGCCGTCTCTATGCGACCGCGCTCGAACTCGGTTTCCGTGGCGTCGTATCCGCGGCGCTCCAGGCGCAGCTGCGCTTCGTCGATGACAGCCCTAGCCTTCCCGCTCACCGTCTTCCATGTGGGCGAGTTGACGTCGATCTCTATCATCATGCAAGACGCGCGCCCGGCGGCTGGCGGGACTCCACTGCGATCTCGGCCGCGACCTTGCGCTCGTTGCTGGCACGCTGCTCGCGGGCGTTGAGCAACATGGCCTCCAGCTTGTCGCGGCTCATGTTCAACGTCTCGGCCAGCTTCATCATCTGCGTCTCGTGCCGCAGCTGCTCGACTTCCATGTCGTCGGCGTGTTTCTGCTTCTGCAGAGCCATCGCGCCCTGGATCTTCACCGTTTCCGGATCGGGCGGCGGCGGCTGGGCCGCCATCTTCGCCTGCTTGACCTTCCACTCCTCGTCGGTCGCGACATGCTCGGCCGGGTTCAGCATAAGCGACTGGTAGAGCGCCCGCACGGTGTTGGGCAGCTTGTCCTCTACCAGGGGCCGGATGATCGGGTTCAGCGACAGCTGGGTCACCGCGACCATCAAATTCTGGCTCTGCACCTCGCGGATCAACAGCACCGAGGAGCCGCGGGCCAAGACCTCGAAGTCGCCCTTGATGTCCTCGCGCTCGTTGAATTGCATGTTCCAGTCGTACAGGCGCGAGAGGTTCGGGACGGTGATGTTGTCGTCCCAGCTCTTGACCACTCGGCGCAGCACGACATTGGCGTTGTTCGACAGGATCGACAGGCCGCCGTAGGTCTTGGTGGTGTGCGGCCCCTCTCCGCCCTGGGCGATCAGCGGGAAGTCCGCGACCTGGTCGATTCCGTCGGCCGACATCTTGATCAGGTTGGCGGCCTCGGCCTGGTGGCCGTCGATGTGGACGACGCGGAGGGGCTCGCGCCCGTCGCGCATGTCGGCGCCCTCGACGGCAAGCCAGACCTTACCTGGAGCGAGCTCCCATACCCCGTTTTCAGGCTGCAGCTTCAAGGGATCGACGATGAACTGCGGCATGGACGAAAGGCCCATGTTGTCGATCATCATCCGCCAGCCCGCGTTATAGGACCGCTGAGGATGGTTGATGATGTAGGGGATGCCATAGCCCCAGATCGAGGCCTCGTCCGGCTTCGGGCAGAACGTCGAATACAGCGGCTCGGCCGAGTCCATGTGGTAGTCGCCGAACTTCAGCACCTCGCCGTCGCAGAACCACATGCAGACCGGAATGTCAGTCAGCGGGTCGACATCCTGATAATCCGCCGCCATGTCGGCCATACCAAGACAGGCGCAGAGGTCGCGCACGTCCTCAATCGACAGCGAGCCGTACCACTCCCACACGACGAAGCGCTTGACCTTGGCGTCGACGTCGATGTCGTTGATCGAGCGCAGATCCTGGAAATACGATGGCACGGTCGTCTGTGCGCCCCGCTGCAGCAGCTTGCGGATGGCGTCCTTGTCGAACCCCGGGACCTTCGCAAGCCTGCGCATCTGCTTGTCGTTCATCAGGTGGCGCTCGTAGAAGTCGGCGCTGTCCTGAACCGATGCCGCGTCCGGATCGGGGAAGAAAGCCCAGTAGCTTACGCGGTTGAAGGCGGGCTTCGGGTCGGCGACTTCTTCTGAGGCGTATCGCTTGACCGGCGCCCCGGTGTTCGGGTCAGTCGCGGCGGCCTCCACCCAGCGCCGGCGCAGCCGCATGTTGCGGATCGGCCCCTTCATCACGCCGGTCCCGGACTTGCACCCGTCCATGATCACGTCGCGCGCCTCGGCCGAGTACATGCACTCGGTCAGCTGGTCGTCCATGACCTGGCGCATGGCGTCGTTGCGGCGCTTGGCTTCCTCTTCGCGGCTGCGGACCTGCCGCGCGGCTGCGGCGAACTCGTTGGCGAGCGCGCCCATCCTGAGGCCGGCGTCGATCTTCTGCGCCGCCATTTGGGGATTGGCCTGCATCTCGGCTTCGCCGGCTTCGATCGCCCTGTTGGCCTCCTCGCTCATTGCAGCCGCTTCCTCGGCGGCGCGCTCGGCTCTCGCGGTCAAGGTCGGCACCGGCGTCGGCTGGATGTCCCAGTTGCGGTCGTCGGTCGGAAACAGCATGTCTAACAGCCGAGCGGCGAAGCTGTCGGTTTTCGGCCCCGTCAGGTTCATGAAGACCTTACTGCGCTGACCATGCTGACCATCCTTCGGCTGTGCGGTGTAGGCGCCGTGGATGCCCTCGTAGGCGGCGGCCTCGATCTTGTACTTGCCGTGATACTGCAGGAGACCCTGGATCCACCGCTCCTCGACGCCGCTCCGGGCCTTCACCCGGCGCTCGGCTTCGGTCTGCTTGTCCTGAACGATGACCTTGAGCTTCGCCTCTGCGGCCTCGACCTGACGACGCGCCTCGGCCCCGTCCACCAGCACGATGGGGGCGATCACCACAGCTTCGGTCATGAGGCTTATGGACGTCCGAAGGTCAGCTTGACCTTGTCGCCCGCCGTGTGCGCGCCGCCGGCCGTGTTCGTGGTCGGCGTGGAGGTCAGCACGACGACCCTATCCAGCTTCATCTTGCTGCCCTCCTAGTAATTCGTGATGGGATCGAGGGGCCTGACAGCCGGCATGCTCGAGCGCGGCTTCCGGCTCTGCGGCTCTTCGTAGACGATGCACATCAGGCCGAAGGCGTCGGCGCCGTGGCTGGCCCAATCGTGGTTAGGCCCGAAACCCACGTTGCGCTCTGCGTCGCGCTTTTCGTGATACCAGCCGAGGGCTTCCCGGCCGGGCTCTGTAGCTTCCTCGTTAAACCAGATGCGCGGAAACAACCGGCGGACTGCCTCGATCCGAAGCATCGCAGCGCCAGGCCCCTGGTTCGGGATCACGCGGGTGTCGAAGCCAGCATCCCTCAGGTGGTCCTGGTAACGCTTGCCGGTGATGTTGTTCGTGTTCACGCCGTCATGCGGGAGCACGCAGCGGGCCGTCTCCCAGCCTCGCTTGCGCAGCTGGTCGAGGTAGTAGCCAAGCACCTGGCCCTGGCCTTCGATGTAGTCGAGGACCCAGATTTCCTTGCCCACGAACTGCGCGAGCCAGATTGCCATCGCATCCGCCCGGGCGCCGGCGCCTCCAAGATCCCAAAACGCCTGGACAAGCAGTAGTGGGTCGCGAGAGACCCGACCGATGCGCCCCTGCGCCTTTGCCTCGGCCAGGTGCCTGGCGAAATATGCGCCCTCCAGTGCCTTTGCGTACCCGCCTTCCCAAATGTGATCGTACCGGTCGGGGTAGAGCTTCAGGTCCGTCTGGCGCTCCTCCTCAAGCACCTGCGGGAACCACGGATTATCGCGCCAGTTAACCTCGACCACAGTCGCGTTGTCGGGCTTCGGCTGCCGCAGAAACTTGTCGATCGCGTCGGACTTGCGGCGAGGGTTCCAGCTCGCCCAGATTTCCGATTGCTCGACACGGATGGTCGGGCGAAGCAAGGCGAGGCTGCGCTCGGACAGCGACTGCGCCTCTTCGATCCAGGCGAACCGGCAGCCCTCCAGCGACTTGATCGTCTCGGCCGTATGATCCTGCATGCCTTGGAACAGAATCACGCCGTCACCGGGAGCCATGATCCGGTCCTCCAGCACCCGGAACTGCCCGCCGACATTCAGCGCGCCGATCTTGTCCTCGATCAGCCGCTTGCTCGATTCCTTGAGCGACTTCTGGACTTCACGGATGCATACCGACCGGGTTCCCAACAGCCTGACATGCTCAGCAACCAACAGCTCGGCAAACAGGTGCGACTTGCCCGACCCTCGCCCGCCGTGCGCCCCCTTGTAGCGCGAGGCTTGGAGGAGCGGGGCGAGCTTACGAGGCGCGGAGGGTCGCAGGATCAACGATAACCCACTCAACCCGGTGCACGATCGGGTTTTCCTTGTCGCCCTTGACCTCCGTAGAGGCTAGGCGCGGGTGCAGGTAGGGTGCCGCGGCCTTCGCCATGTCGTCGCGCCGGCCTGTCTCGGCCTCGCGGTCGCGCATCACGGCGAGCATGTAGTCAAGCGGGAGCATGCCGGCGGACTTCGCGCCCTCGACAATCGCCCGGGTGCTTTTCGAGATGGCGCCCTTCGGCCGGCCGGCGCCGGGCCGCTTACCGCCCTTCGTGGCCATCTTGATTTCCGCTGATTTGGGGTTGATTAAAATCAAACGCCCGCCTCGGAGGTTCCGGGCGGGCGCAATTTCGCGAGACTATCGAGATTTGTGTCACACTTTCGGGTGCTGCGTCAAGTCCGGCTTTTGCGGTCAATGCGTTAAAGGTGTGACAGGATTCCGCTCGGCCTTGGGTCCAGGTAGATGTCGAACGGCGATATTACCGCGGAGCTAGGGGGTGCCGCCTTTCACTTAAAAGAACGCAATAGGATTTAAAAGAATTTAAATTCCGCCCGGCTCAGGCTGCCTCGCTTGACCGCGAGCATTTCGGCGCTGCCGCACATGCCGCGCCCCCAGAACGGCTGGGCAGACACAATCGGCGGCGTCAGCGCCGTCGTAACGGCCGTCGAAACTTTCTCAAGACAGTTGCGGCGGAGGAGAATCTGTCGGTGCCTCGAATCAAGCAGATACTCAGCCGCATGCCCCGCACTATCTCGAAGGTGCAAAAACCGAAGGAATGAGAGGCACCTGAGTAGCCAGCTTGCGGGCTAGTCCCCTAGCTCGCGTCACTCGCATTTTTATCGCCACGACGCTTCCGGATCTCGGAAGCCAGGTCGGATTTGGGGGTGGGGATCGCGTCGCCCATGACCCGGTTTAGGCCGTTCAAGGCGCCGCCGCGTCGTGGCGGGGCTAAATGGGCGGATTTAGGTGCAAATGGGAGAGCGGCTAGGAAATCTTAGTCGGATCAATCTTCTGCCTCAGCCTTCTCGCAATCCGCTCCACGCCCTTGCGCTCGAGCCGCCGGACCTGCTCGGGATGGGTTTTCATGATCCGCGCGATTCTTCTCAACGGCACCGTGCGCGCAACGCCGGCGACGGCTGCCCGCCAGTCGGCCGGGATCCAGCCGAGCCAGGCGAGCGCCTCGTCCATGCGCCCGATTTCCTCGGCCGTCGGCACCGCCCGCGCCCCGACCTGGCCGTAGTTATAGGCTGACGCGATCGAATGCACGACCGGCAACGGCCAGCGAGCGAGCGTCCTCGACGGCCGGTCGGTCGACGTCAGCGGCAGACGGTCCAGCACGCCCATTGCTTCGGCCATGCGCCGGCGCACAAGCTCGGCCGTCCAGTCGACGATCTCGGGCTCGGGTTCGACCGAGGGCGACCACGGCCTGGACCGCACGCGCCGCCGCAGGTCGCCGTGTGGCCAGCTGGCCTCGGTCAGCTCGCCGAGATGCGGGCCGTCGCCTTCGACGCCGCTGGGCGCGATCGGCGGCAGGTCGACCATGCGCTCGCCGGCATAGGCCCTCACCGGGACCGCCTTTCGTCTCGCCATGTACGCGCCCCCGGCTGTTGCGATTATGCGCTGTCTACGGCTGTAATGGCCTTGTGTGAAACGACGACATGAATGCCGCGCGCATAGTCGGCGCCGCTCGGGAATGCCCGATGCCAGGCTTCCTCGAACCTCTGAACCTGTGTGTCGAACCGCCCTCCGCGAGCGCCGTCCTCGGGCTGCGGGACTCCTGGCGAAACGATGCGATCGACCCGGACGCCCTTCCGGCCGCCTCGCTTGGTCGCTTGCGTCTCAATCATGTCGGGCAGGACCAGGAGCTTGATGCGGCGGCCCTTCCGCTGCGTCACGTGGGCGGGCCCGCTTTCGATCACGCCCCGCTGTTCGAGCGTCCGCAGCTCATGGCATATCTGCCCGCTGTCCACCCCGGGGATGCGAAGGTGGCCCGTGAAGACATGGGCGCCGCTGCCGGTCGCCTCCACGATCGCGTCGTAGGTCCGACGGACCGAGGGCGTCAGGGCGATTATCATACCGCCTCCACCCCCGCTGCCCGCGGGTCGTCGATGATCATGTAGCGGCCGGTGTCGACGTTGAAGCTGCCGTAGATGTCACCCCTGACGCCGATGACCTCGAACTTCGCCTTCGCCACGCGGATCAGGGTCGTGACGTCGTCGAGGCGGTGGATGATCACGCCGACGTCGGGCTTGTTGTACCAGTGGGCCGAGTCCGAGATGTCGTAAAGCGCCGGCACCGGGAATTTTCCGTCCTTGCCGCGCGCCATCTTCGCCGGATGGGCAACGACGATCAGGTGGATCTGGAACTTGACCGCGAAGCGCTTCAGCCGGCGGATCGACTCGCTGACGTATTCGGTCAGGCTCATGTCCTTCGGCCGGATGTGGTCAAGCTCGTTCCAGGGGTCGATCACCGCCACGCTCGCGCCGTACTGCACGACCGCGGCCCCCAGGCGCTCCAGGAGCCAATCGAGCGAGGCGTCCTCGTCCTCATCAGGCACGATGAAGCTGAACCGCTCGTCGATCCACCTGTCGGCGGTCTGGATGTCGATCTCGTGCTGATGAATGACCCAACGCCCGTTGTAGAGCGTGCGCAGGGCCCGCCTGTGGTCGGTCTGTGGACGTTGCTCGAAGGAGGCGAAGCAAGCGTTCCAGCCCTTCAGCGCCAGCCGGCCGACCACCTCGTTGACGAACGTCGTCTTGCCGTGTCCGGGAATGCCGGTGATGACGCACAGATCGCCCGCCCGAACCCTGTAGTGCTTTTCCAGGCCGAGAATGCCGATGTCGTGCGGGGTGGGATCGGACAACGGAGGAAGCTCGCTCATCCGGTACAGGCCGGAAATCTTGATCCACTGCGCCCGGCTCAGGGTCTCGACGACGCCGCGGTGGCCGTGCTCGAGATAGACCTCGTTCAGATCCTTGAACCGCTTTGATCGGTCCCGGCTCTGCGGATAGGTGACGAACTTGCACCGCCCCTTCCCGAGCCTGAGCGCCAGGTCGTTCATCAGGTTGGCGCCGGGCCCGTCCCCGTCCGTCGCCAAGATGATTTCCTTCACGTCGCGAAGGGCCTGCGGCGCGGTGTCGAGGAACAGGTATTTCCGTGTATCGGCCGCGCCGATCTCCTGGGCGGGGGCTCCATCCGGAACGCTCACCGTGCGCTGAAACCCGCACTGGATCGCGATTATCGCGTCGAACTCGCCCTCGGTTATAATCAGCGGCTCCGAAGCCAGCGTCTCATCGGCGATTGCGTCCCAGTTCCAGAAGATTTTCGGCGCGTCCGGATCCTGCGCGAACCGCTTCTCGCCGGCGAGGGAGCGATATTTGTGATTCACCGCCTTGCCGCCGCGAAAGTACGGGATCGCGATCGAGTCAGGGCCAAGCTTGAGCGAGCTTTCGACGCCTAACCGGACCAGCAATTCCTCGTCCAAGCCACGATCGCGGAGCAGCGTCAGGTGCCGTTCGCTGAGTGCCATTTTCGCCTCTCGTCCCGCCGTGCCAGCCGCAGTGGTGGCAGTTGAACCGAACCGATC
>VGEI01000029.1 GCA_016869415.1 Alphaproteobacteria bacterium | reverse complement strand
GCGCCGACATGCTGCCCCCTTCCTGGCTGTTGCAGGGCCGTTGTCTATCCGATTCGCGAGAAGCCGCCTATAGGCCCTACGGTCAGGGGGCGCGCGGCACAGACGGTCCCTTGGGCTCCAGCCGGATGAGTTGGGGCGGATGGCCGCAGGAATGGAGGAAACGGACAAGATCGGCCGGCGCCAGCGCCGTCGTGCGGTCATTGCGCAGCGGATGAACGTTCAGGAGATCCGCCGCCAGCAGCGCCTCGTCGAGAACCACAGTGACTGCGCCTCCCGTGTCGTTCGCCGCGGCCAGCGGCGACACGGCGCCAGGCAGAATGCCCAGCATCTGTTCCAGCGCGGCGGAACTGCCGAACGAGAAGCGGCCGGCGTTGAGAATGCGGCCGAGCTCCTTGAGATCGACCGACGTGTCTTCGAAGGTGGTGAACAGCCAGTAGCGGTCTTGCCTGCCGCGCAGAAAAAGATTCTTCACATGGCCGCCGGGCAGATTGCCGCGCAGGCGCTTGGCCTCCTCCACGGTGCGGAGCGGCGTGTGCTCGTGGGTGACAGCCGCGACGCCGAGCGCGCTCAGACGGTTCAGCAGCTCATCGCTCGACAGAGGCATGGCCGGATCGATAGCACGGCTCTCAGCCAAAGAAGAACCCCTGCCGGTCTCCCGGCGGGGGTTGTCCGTAGCATTCGGGCGGTCAGACCGAGTAGTACATCTCGAACTCGATCGGGTGCGGCGTGTGCTCGAAGGCATACACCTCGCCCCACTTGAGCTCCATGTAGGCGTTCAGCATGTCGTCGGTGAACACGTCGCCCTGCTTGAGGAAGGCGTTGTCCGCCTCGAGGCTCTCGATGGCCTGACGCAGGCTGCCGCACACCGTCGGCACCTGCTTCAGCTCTTCCGGCGGCAGGTCATAGAGGTTCTTGTCGATGGCGTCACCCGGATGGATCTTGTTGCGGATGCCGTCGATGCCGGCCATCAGCATCGCCGAGAAGCCGAGATAGGGGTTGCAGCCGGGGTCCGGGAAGCGGACCTCGACGCGCTTGCCCTTCGGGCTGGCGACGTACGGGATGCGGCAGGAAGCCGAGCGGTTGCGCGCCGAGTAGGCGAGCAGCACGGGTGCCTCGAAACCGGGGATCAGCCGCTTATAGCTGTTGGTCAGCGGGTTGGTGAAGGCGTTGATCGCCTTGGCGTGCTTGATGATGCCGCCGATGTAGAACAGCGCCATCTCGGAGAGGTCGGCGTAGAGGTTGCCTGCGAAGAGCGGCTTGCCCTTCTTCCAGATCGACTGGTGCGTGTGCATGCCCGAGCCGTTGTCGCCTTTAATGGGCTTGGGCATGAAGGTCGCCGTCTTGCCGTACTGATGCGCGACGTTGTGCACGACATACTTGTAGATCAGGCACTGGTCGGCGGCCTTGACCAGCGTCGAGAACACGTTGCCGAGCTCATGCTGCGACGGCGCCACCTCGTGGTGGTGCTTCTCGATGCTGAGGCCCATGTCCTTCATCACGGTTAGCATCTCGGCGCGCAGGTCCGAGGCGCTATCGACCGGCGGCACTGGGAAGTAACCGCCCTTGATCGGCGGGCGGTGGCCCATGTTGCCGTCCTCGAAGCGCTTGCCGCTGGCCCACGGACCTTCGTCGGCGCCGATTTCGTACATGCCGGTGTTCATGCCGACCTTCCAGCGCACGTCCTCGAAGACGAAGAACTCGATCTCCGGGCCGAAATAGGCGGTGTCGCCGATGCCGGAGGTCTTGAGGTAGGCCTCGGCCTTCTTGGCGATGGAGCGCGGGTCGCGGCTGTAAGGCTGGCCTGTGCCCGGTTCGTAAACGTCGCAGAACAGGACCAGAGACGGCTGCGCCGCAAAGGGATCCATGACCGCCGTGGTGGCATCGGGCATGAGCACCATGTCGGACTCGTTGATCGCTTTCCAGCCGGCGATCGAAGAGCCGTCGAACATGATGCCGTCAGTGAAGGTGTCTTCGTTGATCGTCTCGACGGCGTGGGCGAGATGCTGCCACTTGCCACGAGGGTCGGTGAAGCGCAGGTCGACGTACTTGACGTCGTTTTCCTTGATCAGCTGCAGAACTTTTTTCGGATCGGACATGATTCTTCCCGTGGTTGGTGGTTACCGTGAAACTGACTGTTGGCAGGCGCTCGTAGCCGCCCCCGCCCGGATCAAGACTAGACTGCCTCGACCCCCCGTTCGCCGGTGCGGATACGGATCGCTTCCTCGACCGGTGTCACGAAAATCTTGCCGTCGCCGATGCGCCCGGTATGCGCGGCGCGCTGGATCGCCTCGATGGCCCGTTCAACCAGGGCATCGTCGAGCACGATCTCGATCTTTACCTTGGGCAGGAAGTCGACGACGTACTCGGCGCCGCGGTAAAGCTCGGTATGGCCCTTCTGCCGGCCGAATCCCTTGGCCTCGGTGACGGTGATGCCAGTCAGGCCGACCTCGTGCAGGGCGTCCTTCACCTCATCGAGTTTGAACGGCTTGATGATCGCTTCGATCTTTTTCATGCGCCCCTTCTGGCCGCCGCCTGTTCTCGTGGTACCGGGAATGGCGGGCCCTGGTGATGCCGACAGCAGCGATGGCGCCTCCGGGTTGCCCCCTTGGCGTCTCGCTCTTCATCTAAGCACAGTGCATGCCAAGGGCTGTGCATAGAAAAGGACGCAACTACTTGGATTTCCCGATTAATCCGGGCCATGGGCGGTGCCATTGTGGCGACTAAACAGGCGGTTTGATCAAATAATATGCAGGAAACAGCATATTATTTGATCAGGATTCCGGCGGTGCCTCAGGCAGCCTTCGTCAAACAGGAGCGGATGCGCCGTATCGCCTCGCGGATGTTCTCCACCGAATTGGCATACGAGAAGCGCAGGTACCCCTCGCCGTAGCTGCCGAAGCTGGTCCCCGAGAGCGTCGCCACGCCGGCCTCGTTGAGGAACTTCGCCTCGAGCTGGCGGCTGGAGAAGCCACTCCGCGTGATGTTGGGGAAGGCGTAGAAAGCGCCGCCCGGCTCGATGCAGGAAATACCGGGAATGGCGTTGAGCTCACTGACGATGACCTTCCGCCGTTCAGCGAAGGCCGCGACCATCTTGCGCACATCGTCCTGCGGACCTTCGAGGGCGGCGATGCCGGCGAACTGCGAGGCGGCGTTGACGCAGGAATGGCAGTTGATCGCCAGGCGCGTGGCGGGCTCGATCATGGAGGCGGGCCAGACTGAATAGCCCAAACGCCAGCCGGTCATCGCATAGGTCTTGCTCCAGCCGTCGAGCAGGATCAGCCGGTCGCGGAGACTGGGGAAGGACAGCAGGGTGACGTGCTCGCGCCCGTCATAGGTCATCTGGCCGTAGATCTCGTCGCTCATCAGGGTGACGTGGGGATGTTTTTCCAGCCCCTTGACCAGCCTCTCGATCTGCTGGCGCGGCACCACGCCGCCGGTCGGATTGGCCGGGCTGTTGATGATGATCAGGCGCGTCGCCGGGGTGATCTTGGACAGCACGTCGTCGGCGTCGAAGGCGAAGCCGTTCTTCTCGAGCAGCGGAATCGGCACCGGCGTGGCGCCGGAGTACTTGATCACCGATTCGTAGATGGGGAAGCCGGGGTTGGGATAGAGGATCTCCGTACCCTTCTGCCCGAACATCATGATGGCGAAGAACATGGTGACTTTGCCGCCCGGCACGATCAGTACGTGATCGGGGTTGACCTCGACCTTGAGCCGCCGGTGCAGATCGGCGGAGACGGCCTGGCGCAGCGGCAGGATGCCGTTGGCCGGGGTGTAGCCGTGATGACCGTCCTTGAGCGCCTTGGCGGCAGCGTCGACGATGTGCGGCGGTGTCAGGAAATCAGGCTGCCCGATGCCGAGATTGATGATGCTGCGCCCTTGCGCCTCCAGCGCCTTGGCGCGGGCGAGGACTTCGAAGGCCGTCTCGGTGCCGAGCTGGCCCATGCGGTCGGCAAGAGGGAGCATGTCGCGGCGTTTCCTCGGGCTGGATTTTTAGGTCGGACGGCGCGCACTATGCCCGAACCCGGAGCCCGCGCCAACGTTCGCGAAATCAGGGGCAACCCCTTGTCCTATATGGGTTCTCGGAGCGCTTGAGTTTTCCCACCCGGGGGGCTACACCACGGGGCCCCGGTGGCGGGTGTAGCTCAGTTGGTTAGAGCGCCAGATTGTGGATCTGGAGGTCGCGGGATCGTAGCCCGTCACTCGCCCCACTTTTCCTTCGATCCTCAGAGACTGTTGCGGTAGGCCCGCCAGCCGCCGAACTCGGTGATGTCGCGCGCCCCCGC
This sequence comes from Alphaproteobacteria bacterium, assembly GCA_016869415.1. Lineage (GTDB taxonomy): Bacteria > Pseudomonadota > Alphaproteobacteria > CACIAM-22H2 > CACIAM-22H2 > VGEI01. The sequence continues at coordinate 13,969 of VGEI01000029.1, read as the reverse complement.
GATGCCTAGCGGCTCGCAGATGAAGCCGCAGACGTTTGTGCCGTCCTCGATCTGCAGCTTGCCGATGCCCAGCGGCGCCGGGATGCCGGCAACGAACGCGCCGAAGCGCTCGGCCGGCACGGTCCACACTTCGGCCTGGATCGCAGCACCGCCGGACGGCACGCGGACAAGGCCCGGGCGGGCGGGCTCGCCATGCAGCGCGTAGAGGCGATAGGCGGCTGCCGTGCGGACGCTGCGCGCCAGCGTGGCGCCGATGCCGGTCAGCTGGTGGTTCAATGGCTGGCCGCTGAGATGGGCGCCGATCACCGCCACATCGATGGTGCGTGCCGCCGGAGCGGCCGGTAGCGGCTGGCGCGGCGGCAGGCGGATCCCGGTCGCTCCCATCGGCACGCTGGCGGCGGTGTGCAACTCCGCGCCGAGCGCCGTGAGCAGGCCCTCGGCAAACGGCGGCGCGATCAGCGTCCCGCCCATCGGCGTGCCATTGCCGCGGAAGCCGCCGGGCACGGCGATCGCCGAGAGATCGAGGAAGTTCACGAAATTGGTGTAGTAGCCGAGATTGGCGTTGAGGCGGACGGGATCGGCCTTGATCTGCTCGACGGTGTAGATCGTACCGCTCGTCGGCACGAACAGAACATCGACGTTGTCCCACACGCCGCGTGCCGCAGCGCGTAACTCCTCGAGCCGGTAGAAGCCCTCGAACGTGGCTGCGGCGCTGTATTTCAGGCCGTTCGCGCAGATGGCGCGGGTCACCGGATGAATGGTATCCGGATTGCTGGCATAGAGCTCGCGAACGACGGCGTAACGCTCGGCGACCCATGGGCCGTCATAGAGAAGCTTGGCGGTGGCGAGGAAAGGCGTGTAGTCGAACTCGGCTGGTGTCCCGCCCATAGCCGTCAGGCGGGCGATGCCTCGATCGTATTCGGCAGCGGTTTCGGCATCGCCGAAGAATTCGCGCTGATCCGGGCGCAGCACGCCGAAGCGGAATGAGGCGGGACGGGCGGCGGGGCCGATTGCGCCGTCTCGCGAATACGCGTCCTTCTTGTCAAAGCCAGTGGCGATCCGCAGCACCGCCAGCGCGTCATCGGCGGTCAGCGCGAAGACCGAGACGCAGTCGAGCGTGCGGCAGGCCGGTACGACGCCGGCGCAGCTAATCAGACCACGTGTCGGTTTGAGGCCGACGATGTTGTTAAACCCGGCGGGCACGCGGCCCGAGCCGGCGGTGTCGGTGCCGAGCGCGAAGGAGACGAGCCCAGCCGACACGGCGACGGCAGAGCCGGAACTCGAGCCGCCCGGCACGTAAGCCGGGTTGAGGCGGTTGCGCGGCACGCCGTAGGGCGAGCGCACGCCGACCAGCCCGGTCGCGAACTGGTCGAGATTGGCCTTGCCGATGAGCATGGCGCCGGCGGCAAGCAGCTTCGCGACACAGGTCGCCGAGCCCGCCGGCGTGTAGGCGTAAGCCGGGCAGGCGGCCGTCGTCGGCATCCCGGCGACGTCGATATTGTCCTTCACCGCGAAAGGCAGGCCGTAAAGCGGCAGGGCCGCGCGCTCGGGCGCGCTCAGCGCCGCGAGCGCTTCGGCGCGGGACCTCAAGTCTGCGGCCGGGACCCGGCTGATCCAGACACCGTCGTCACCGGCGGCATCGATGCGGGAGAGAACCTCCGTCACTACCTGGAGCGGCGACAGACGCCCCTCCGCATAGGCGGCGCGAAGGCAGCTGAAGTCGAGGCTGAGCGGCATGCGGCTCTCTGAGTCGATTCGACTCGTATCTTGTGCCATGTCTCCGCAGGCCTCGCATAGATCCTGCTGATCGCGGCCCGGCCTTAGACCGATCCGGTCCGCCTAAAATTTTGGCGACGACGGGGCTGCAGCGCCCAAGAGATCGGCAGTCATGCAGCCGGCGGAGCGATTCCGCTTCGTATGACACTGGCACGGCAGTTGCTGATCAGGGCCGAGGACCGGCCCACCGGCACGGTCGATTCAGGGAAAGGCACTCAACCGATGAAGATCACCCGCCGCAGCCTGCTCATCGGCGCCGCTGGCGCCACCGCCGCGCTGGCCTCGCCCTCGATCCTGCGAGCCCAGGAGAAAGTGCTGAAGATGGGCTCGCTGCGGCTGATCCATTCGATCACCCCGCACTTCTACGAGAAGTTCGCCATTCCCGGTTACAAGATCGACGTCGTCACCTTCGACAGCCCGACCGACGGCAAGAATGCAGTCGTCACGCGCTCGGTCGATTTCGGCATGTTCGGCGCCGCCGCTGCCATCCTGGGAGCCGCCGCGGGTGAGCCGCTGGTGATGATCGCCGGTGCCTGCAACCGCGGCATGGGTGTCGTCGCCAAGAAGGATCTGCCGATCGCCGCGGTCAAGGATCTCAAGGGCCGCAAGGTCGCCATCTGGCCGGGCTCGACGCAGGAGGTGTTCATCATGGAACGCCTGCGCATGGAGGGCCTGTCTATCCGAGACATCACGCCGGTGCGTGTACCCTTCGGTGAGATGCATGCCGCGCTGGTACGCGGCGACGTCGACGCTTATGTCGGTGCCGAACCGACACCGGGCCTGAGCATCGCCACGGGCGATGGCAAGCTGGTCGAATACCCCTACAAGACGGCCATGGGCTCCCTCAACATGGTGACCTGCGCGCATGAGCGCACCATCGCCGACAATCCAGCACTGGTCCGCGCCTTTCTGAGGATGCACCGCCTGGCGACCGAATACGCCGAGAGCAATCGCGAGGAGAAGATCGGCATGGCCGTGAGCAAGCTAGGTGCCCGCCGCGAGGCGCTCGAGCTGGCCGTGCCCAATGTCGAGCTCACCTGGCGCATGGATGAGACCATGATCCAGCGCACCAAGACCTACGCCCAGCAGATGCTGGAGTTGAAGCAGATCCGCGCACTGCCGGACTTCAACAAATTCCTCAACCCCAGCTTCAACGACGAGATCGCCAGGCAGGCTGTTTGAGCTCTCTTCGGGCCGGCCGGTGAAGTCATGCTCCTTGCCGGCCAGTCACCATGCCGCCGCCGGATGGAAATCTTCCCATGAAGGATAGCGCCGCCAGCGTCGCCATCCCCCCACCCATCGAGATCCGTCCGGCGGCAGCGGCCACGCCTGTGCCGTTGCTGACCCGGGCCGGACCGTTGCTGCTGGCGCTGGTCGCGCCGGTTCTGTTCCTGATCCTCTGGCAGCTCGGCGTCGCCTACACCAAGTCACGCCTGATCCCGCCGCCGACCGAAGTCGCGGTGATGATGTGGGACTTCGCCTTCGGCGGTATCTGGGACGACGCTTTCAGTCAGACCCTGCACATCCACCTGATGATGTCGGTGAGCCGTGTCTACGGCGGCTTCCTGCTGGCTACCGGCGTCGCCGTGCCGCTCGGCCTGCTGATCGGCCGGGTGCTGCTCGCCCGCCAGATGCTCGACCCGATGCTGCAGATGCTGCGCCCGATCCCGGTCACCGCCTGGTTGCCGCTGTCGATGATCATCTTCGGGCTGGGCGGCACCTCGGCCTTCTCCCTGGTCTTCCTCGGTGCTTTCTTCCCCATCCTGCTCAATACGGTTTTCGGCGTGCGCAACGTCGATCCCAAGCTCTTTGAGGCGGCCGCCATGCTCGGCTGCCAGGGCACCAACATCTTCCGCCGCGTTGTGCTGCCGGCGGCCCTGCCCAGCATCTTCACCGGCCTGCGGCTCGGCCACGGTCTCGCCTGGATGGTCATCGTGGTCGGCGAGATGACCGGCGTGCCGCAGGGTCTGGGTGCCGTGATCATGGACGCGCGCACCCTCTCGCGCACCGATCTGGTGATTTGCGGCATGATCGTCATCGGTCTCGCGGGCTTCCTGTCCGATAAGGCCATCACCTGGCTCAGCAGCCGCATGCTGAGCTGGAGCCCGCAGCACAGCCGGTGAGACCATGAGCGCTCGTCCCATCATCGAGATCGAGCATCTATCGAAAGAGTTCGAGCTCAACGGCAGGCATATCCATGCCTTGCGTGATGTCAACCTGACGATCGCTAAGGGGGAGTTCGTCTGCCTGATCGGCGCCTCGGGCTGCGGCAAGTCGACGCTGCTGCGCATCATGGCAGGCTTCGAGACCGCCAGCAGCGGGGCGGCCAAGATGTGGGGAAGCGCGATCAGCGAGCCGGGCCCGGACCGAGGCATGGTCTTTCAAGACTACGCGCTGTTCCCGTGGCTCAGCGTGCGCGACAATATTGCCTTCGGTCCGACCGAGCGTTCGCGGCCGAAGGACGAGATCCGCGGCAAGGTCGAGAGCTTTATCGACATTGTGGGTCTGCGCAAATTCGCCGACGCCTATCCCCACCAGCTCTCCGGCGGCATGAAGCAGCGCGTGGCCATCGCCCGCGTACTGGCCAACGATGCCGAGGTCGTCCTGATGGACGAGCCCTTCGGCGCGCTCGATGCGATGACCCGCGAGCGCCTGCAGGAGGAGCTTCTCGATATCTGGCAGCGCACCGGCCTGACGGTGGTCTTCGTCACCCACTCGATCGAGGAGGCGATCTATCTCTCGGATCGAGTCGTCGTGATGACGCCCGCACCGGGCAAGATCGAGAGCGACAACGCGGTCCATCTGGCTCGCCCGCGAGACGTCTCCGCGCCGGACTTCAACGAGATCCGCCGTCTGCTGGCTGGCAAGCTGCACAGCCACCACGGCCGCAAGGCGGCCTAGGGTGATTCCCGGCGCTGCGGCGAGATGGCCTCGCCCTTGAACCAGCGCGCCGCGGCGGCGGGAGTGCGCTCCAGAGTGTCGAGTGCCGCGACCAGCTCCAGCGTCCGATTCTGCAACCCGGCATCGCCCAGGGCGGCGTTGATCCCGACCCCCAGAACGGCGGCGAGTGCGCGCGGCACGGCGGGGGAACGGATCGCCGGCAACGGCAGGCCCAACGGCGTTGCGAGCACGGCCTCGCAAGCTTGCGCGCTGGTCGAGTAGAGGCCGCGACAGGCGAAAGGCCGGGTTTCGTAGGCGGTGCACTGTCCGTTGGCGAGCAGCGGGCAGGGCAGACGGGCTGCCCGGCGCGGCTCGGGCCCCAGCCCGACGACCCGGGGCGCAGCCGCGGCGATCGCTTGGCGTTGCGCCGCGTAGCGGTCGTCCCGCAGGGCGTGCCACAGGGCGACCGCTTCGAGCGGCGTGACCTCGACGTAGAGATAGCAGCAGAACGTGCAACCGGGCGCGCAGGCCAGCGCAGCTTTCAGGGCCTCGCCGCCGGAGACATGCCGGAAGTAGCCGGCACTCTCGGCCTCTAAGACTTTTACGGCAACCGCGTGGGCGTCCAGGAGCGAGGCAAGAGTGCCCTCTGACCGGGCCATGTCGATCCCGGCGGCGACGATGTCACGCACGCGCTCCCCGATAGCACGCAGCTGTGCCTTGACCGGCTCGTTGTCGAGCGCCTCGATAATGCCGGGCAGCGTGATGGCGGCGCGGGACACTCGGGCTGTTGCGGCCTCCGTCTACTTCTCCTCGACCTTGCCGATCTTCTTGACCACGTCGGCCAACCGCGCCGCGTCCTTGTCCCAGAACTCCTGGAACTGTGGCGCATCGAGATAGGCGATCGGCGTCTGCGCCTTCTTCATCGCTGCGATGTACTCGGGATCCTTGACCGCAGCACCAACCGCCCGCCGCAATACGTTGATGGCGTCGGCGGGAGCGGCCTTGGGTGCGAACAGCCCGGCCCATACCCAGTATTGCAGGTCATAGCCAAGCTCCTTGGCCGACGGTACGTCGGGGAACTCCTCGAGCCGGACGTCGCCCCAGACGACAAGGCCGCGCATCTTGCCGCCCGCCAGGTGCGGAGAGGCAAGGGCAGGCGGCGAGGCCCAGCCAGCGGCGTGTCCGCCGAGCACGGCGTTCGTCGCCGGTCCGCCGCCATTGGTGGGCAGGTGGCGCATCTTGATGTCGGCTGCGTGCAGCAGCTGCTCCATGGGGAAATGCGATGCGCCATAGATGCCGGACGAGGTGTAGACGAACTCGCCCGGCTTCTTCTTCGCGTCGTCGACCATCTCCTTGAGCGTCTTCCAGGGCAGGCTGGCATTGATCACCAGCATGGACGGATCCGCATTGAGCCGTGCGATCGGCTGGAATTGCTCGCGTTTGAAAACCGGCGTGCGGCCGAACAGCGCATCGACCTCCGGGATGGTCGAGATGCTCGGCAGGGCGCAGAGAATGGTGTAGCCGTCCGCCGCTGCGCTTGCCGCCGCCGCCATGCCGACCGCGCCTGCAGCACCGGCCCGGTTGGAGATGATGACCGTCTGCTTGAGCTGGCGCTCAAGCGATGACTGGATGGTACGGATCGACAGATCGGCAACGCCGCCGGGCGGGAACGGCACGACGACCGTCACCGGCCGGTTGGGAAAGACCTGAGCCTGCGCGTCGCTGAAGTGGATTGCGCTCGCCGCAGCGAGTACAGCAGTCGCAAGAACTGTAACCAGCCTCGTCATCGTCTCCTCCCTGGATGACCCCGGTTTGCCGCCGGTAGGCCCGGCCTGTCGTTATGCGTGCAGTGCAGTGTAGCGGTTTGCCACCTCACCGTACACGGAGGGTTTTGCGCGCGCCGCCTGCCTTGATAGAGTGCCCGCCCAGCACGGGTTGGGGGAGCGGGCGTATGCGTGAGTACGGGATCGGCCAGTCGTTGCCGCGGAGCGAGGATTTCAGGCTGCTGCGCGGCCGCGGCCGTTACACCGACGACATCCGCCTGGCCGACCAGGTCCATCTCTACGTCCTGCGCTCGCCCCATGCCGCGGCGCGCATCGGCTCGATCGACACCGCGGCGGCCAGGGAGGCGCCGGGCGTGCTGGCGGTGCTGACCGGAGCCGAGGCGCTGGCCGAGGGTCTCGGCAGCTTTCCCTCCCGCATGAAGATGAAACGCAAGGACGGGCGGCCGAACTACGAGCCGCCGTACCGGATACTGGCTGCGGGCCGGGCCGCCGTCGTCGGCGATCCGGTGGTAGCAGTCGTCGCCGAAACCCTCGCTCAGGCGAAAGACGCGGCGGAGCTGGTGCGGATCGATTTCGAGCCGCTGCCTTCGGTCACCGCGACCGCCGCGGCGGCGCAGCCGGGCGCGCCGAGCGTCTGGGACGAGCAGCCGGACAATGTCTGTTTCGTCGCCGAGTTCGGGAAGAAGGACGCGGTCGATGCGGCCTTCGCCAGGGCCGCGCACGTCGCCAGGCTCGACATGGTGGTGAACCGGGTCTCGGCCAACTCGATGGAGCCTCGCGCGGCGCTGGGTGTCTACGACCCGACGGACGACCGCTACACCCTCTACGCCAGCCTGCAGAGCCCGCACCAGATGCGCTCGCACCTGGCCGAGAACATCTTCAGACAGCCGGAAAGCAAGTTTCGCATCGTCGCGCCGGACGTCGGCGGCGCCTTCGGTATGAAGGGCGCGCCGATGCCGGAGCTGGGGCTCGTCCTCTGGGCGTCGAAGAAGGTCGGCCGCCCGGTGAAGTGGATGAGCGAGCGCGGCGAAGCGCTGATGTCCGACCATCATGCGCGCGACAACGTCACGCATGCCGAGCTGGCGCTCGACAAGGACGGCAAGTTTCTGGCGCTGCGCGTCAGCAACATAGTCAACCTCGGGGCCTATCTCAGCTTCAACGGCATTCATTGCGGTGTGAACAACGTCGGTGGCCTGTCCGGCGTCTACACCACCCCGGCCATTCACCTGACCGTCACGGGCGTGTTCACCAACACCAACCCGACGGCGCCGTACCGCGGCGCCGGGCGTCCGGAAGCCTCCTACACCGTCGAGCGGGTGATCGACGTCGCGGCGCGCGAGGTGGGTATCGATCCGGCCGAGCTGCGGCGACGCAACCTGATTCCCGCCTCGGCCATGCCCTACAACACCGGTTTCGTCTTCACCTACGATAGCGGCGAGTTCGAGCATAACCAGGAGGCGACCTTGAGACTGGCCGGTTGGGCCGGTTTCGAGAAGCGGCGGGCCGAAGCGAAGACGCGTGGCAGGCTCCGCGGCATCGGCATGGCGCATGTCATCGAGATCGCCGGTGGCCCGGCCGGCCTGCCATTTGACGAGTATGCGGAGGTGCGCTTCGATCCCACCGGCAGTTGTACGCTGCTCCTCGGCACGCACAATCACGGCCAGGGCCACGAGACGACCTTCCGCCAGCTGGCGCACGAGTTTCTCGGCCTCGATCCGGACAAGATCCAGGTACGCTTCGGCGACAGTGATGCGGTGGCCCATGGCCGCGGCACCTTCGGCTCGCGCTCGATCAGCGTGGGCGGGGCAGCACTGCTGCGCGCGGCTGAGAAGATCATCGCCAAAGGCAAGAAGATCGCAGCCCACATGATGGAGGCGGCCGAAGCCGATATCGAGTTCAAGGAGGGTCGTTTCGCCGTGGCCGGCACCGACAAGACGGTGGACCTCGTCAAGGTGGCGCGGACAGCCTTTATGCCGCCGGCCATCCCGCGCGGCATGGAGCCCGGGCTGATCGAAGGCGCGGCGCTCGTGCCGCCCGGAGCAACCTTTCCCAATGGCTGCCACGTCTGCGAAGTCGAGATCGACCCTGAAACAGGTGTGACGGAGATCGTCGGCTACTGGGTGGTCGATGATGTCGGCGTGGTAGTCAATCCGTTGATCGTCAAAGGCCAGATTCACGGCGGCATCGTTCAGGGGGCTGGCCAGGCTCTGTTGGAGGACGTGGCCTACGACCCCGAGACCGGGCAGATGCTCTCCGGCTCCTTCATGGATTACGGCATGCCGCGTGCCGCCGACTATCCCAGTTTCATCATCAAGAGCCATGAAGTGCCGGCCAAGACCAATCCGCTGGGGATCAAGGGGGCGGGCGAGGCGGGCACGGTCGGCGCTCTGCCGGCAACCATGAACGCGGTCGTCGATGCCCTCCGGCCATTTGGCATCCGCACGCTGGACATGCCGGCCACCCCGCAGCGCGTGTGGAAGGCCATCGCGGGAGTTCGCGCCAGCGGGTAAGATCGACCGCATGAAGCCTGTCGCTCTGATCCTGCTCGTCCTGCTGGCGCTACCGCTTGGTCTCAGCGCTGCGACGGCGCAATGGGGTGTGCCGTGGTACGAGGCGCGCCGCGACGCCACGGGCCTGGCGCCCGATCCGGCCAGCTTCCGTGAGGCAATCATCCAGGTGTATTCAGCGCGCGCCGTGCGCTGGCGCGGCATCTTCGCCGTTCATACCTGGATCGTGGTCAAGCCGGCGAACGCCGAGCGCTATACGCGCTACGAGGTCATCGGCTGGGGAGTCGAGCGTGGTATTCCGGCCATCCGCGTCGACCGTATGGGGCCGGACAATTACTGGTTCGGGGCCAAGCCGGAACTAATCCTCGATCGTCGTGGGCCGAGCGTCGATGCATTGATCGACAAGGTGCAGCAGGCGGTCAAGGACTACCCCTGGCCTAACGACTATGTGATCTGGCCGGGCCCCAACAGCAACACGTTCACAGCCTGGGTTGGCCGCCAAGTGCCGGAGCTCCGGCTCGACCTGCCGCCGACGGCGATCGGCAAAGATTTCATGGTCACACCCCTGGGGCTGTCGCCGAGCGGAACGGGGGTCCAGGTTTCGCTTCTGGGCCTGCTTGGCGGCACCGTCGGTGTCGAGGAAGGCATCGAGCTCAACGTCCTCGGGCTGCATTTCGGGATCGACTTCAACAGCCCGGCCCTGCGCCTCCCGGGTATCGGCCGGCTCGGCTTTACGCAGGAGTAGCGGTCAGACCTTTCCCGTGCCGCGGGCCAGAGCGGCGTAGAGCCGCCCAAGGTCGGAGTTGAGGAACAGGCCGTTGAGTCCACCCGCCGGGAGGCCGAGCCGCGCCGGCTCACCGGCCAGCGCCTCGAAATCGTGGAGATACATTTCCACGGCGATGCGCAGATCCGGTTTCTCTTCGTAGAGTCGTTTGAAGTCGCCGGCCGGCAGGGCGAGCATGGCCCGGGCATAGGCGGTGCGGTCGCCGCGCTCGAAACGCAGGCGCAGATCGCCGTGCGGCTCAGGCAGGAGCTTGCCGCCGATCTGCGAAGACAATGCTTCGAGGCTGCGGATCGTGGTGGCCGAGCGTGCCAGATACGACGTCTCGTCATGCGGCTTCTCAGGCGCAGGGGCCGCCGCGGGCGGCGACGCGGACAAAGCCGCCGCGTGCTCGCGCAGCGCTTGCATGGCCCGGTCGGTCTCCGCCGCCAGCGCCCGCGCAACCTCGGTCAGAACACGGTGCTGCTCGCGGCTCTCGGCTGCGCGCATCAGTCCGAGGCGCTGGACCTCGGTGGTGACCTCGTTGGCTCGCTCCGCATAGCTCTGGAGCCCGGTGGTCGCCGTGGCGACCCGCGCCTCGGCTCGGTGCGCGAGAACCTCGATGCGCTCGCTCTGACCGGCCAGCTCGGTCATCAGGCGCTGCAGCCGCTCGGTCGCGGCGTCGCCGGCGGCACCAAGCTGCGACAGGGTGCCGGCGATACTGTGCGCGACCTCGTTCGAGCGGGCGGCCAAGGCCTCGCCACTGGCGGTGACATGTCCCGCGGCACCAGCCAGGCGGGTCTCCAGCAGCGCCATCATCTCGTCTATGGCCGGGCCGAGTTCGCCCATGCGCTTGCGGATCTCGTCGGTCGCCGCCGTGAGCACGGCAACGCGTGAGGTGAGCGTGTCGCCGGTCGTTGCCGCGCCCGACTGGACCTGGGCCAGCCGCGCCGTCAGACCTTCCAGCCGGCTCTCGAAATGCTGGGTGATCTGGTTAAGCTGCTCGCTGGCCTCCACCGCGGTCAGCAGGACGGCCTTGGCTTCGCGACGAACGTTCTCGGAGGCCGCTCCGATCCGGGTCTCGGCGACATTGCCCGCCTTCTCAAGCTGCGTGGATGAGACGCTGAGGGCGTCGCGGGCCTCGGCGACGACCATAGTGGCCCGGTTGCCAGCCTCCTGCATCTCCTCGATCTTGCGCGCTAGTCCGGCCACGGCGGCCGACAGGGTTGTCGTCAGGCCGCTCTCGGTGCTGCGCATCAGGGCGTCGGTCTGCTCGATGCGCTGGGCGACGGCGACCAACGCCGTCTGCATGCGGCCGGCGACACGTTCGGCGGCTCCGGTCAGCACGCTCTCGATTTCGACGGCGCGCTGCTTGAGCTCGTCGCTCGACAGGTTGATGCGGTCGCTGCTTGAGCGGGCCGCGGCACTGAGCGTGGCAGCCGCTTCCTCGACAGCCCGGCGGATCTCACCCAGGTGCTGCGAGGCCTCGCCTTCGGCTTCGCCGATCTGGGCCTGACGTTCGCGCAGATTGTCCGCCAGCGCGGCCAGCTCTCGCACGGCGCCCTGCGCGTCCATTTCCATCCGCGCCACCAGGGCCCGCAGGCTGGCCGCGGCGCTGTCCACGTTCTGCACCGTGCCAGCCGATAGGGCATTCAGCCGATCATGCTCGACGGTGACGCTCGTACCGGCACGGCCCACCGCAGCAGCGGCGCGCTCGGCGGCGCCGAGCAGATTGGCCACTTGGCGGTCGACGGCAGCGGTCGCCTCGGTGAGCGAGCGCTCAGTGGCGTCGCTGGTCGAGCGCAGCGCGCCGGCCCGGCGGTCGAGGGCGTCGCCGGCCTCGCCCATTCGCGCGGCGACCTGGGCTGTGGCGGCGTCGAGCTCGCGCGTGCGTTCGGCCCAGCGGGCGCTGGCGTCGCCGGCCGCGTCGAGCGAGCGGCGGGCCGAGCTCTCCAGCTCAGTGGTGCGTTCGGTGAGGGCACGGTGCAGCGTCCCTAGCCGGGCCTCGAGCTCGGTGGCGAGCGAGGCGATGGCCAGCCGCGAGTCGGTCAGCGAGCGGTCGAGCACGGTAAGGCGCTGCACGGCGCTGCCACCGGCCTTGTCGACGGCGTTGGCCTTGTCCTGGAGCGTGCTGGCCGCGGCGATCAGCGTATCGCCGAGGCGCTGACCGGTCTGCAGGGCGGTGTTCGCTTCATCCGACAGATGCCGCGTACTGGCTGCCAGGGTCTGGGCGAGCACCTCCAGCCGTGTCTCTATCGTGCCTACACTCTCGCTGAGGCGTACCCCCTCCTGCTGCAGGGCGGTGCCCGCGGCACTGGTTCGGCCTTCCAGCTCGCTCACCGAGGCGACGAGCTTCGTTACATGGCTCTCGGCGCGGTCGCTGTTGCGCGCCAAGGCGTCGGCGGTCTCGCCGGCGAGTTGGCGCAGCGACGCCAGGCGCTCCTCGAGCCGCTCGCCGGCCTCGGCGGTGGTCGTGGCAATGGTTTCGACCCCGGAGGCTAGATACTCCTGGTGCCGGTCGAGCCGGGTCGTCATGTCGTTCATGACCGCCGAGCTGCGCTCGGTCACTTCGCGCATCAGTGTCGCCTGGCGTTCGACCAGGCGCTCGGTCTCCAGCAGAGTCGCCTGCACCGTCTTGCTGCGGGTATCGGTGTCGTCCATCGCCGCCTTGAGATGGTCCGTGTTGCGCTCGAAGGCGGCGCCGATCTCGTTGCCCTGCGTAACGGCGGTTTGTGTCAGCGCGCGCAGCACATTGCCCTGGCGATCGAGCTGGTCGCAGATCGTCTTGGTCTCGCTTTCGACCTTGGTCACGAGCTCGCTGAAGCCGCGGTCGCGCTGGTTGATCATGCGCTCGAGACCGGACGTCTTCTCCGTGAGCGTGGCGCTGGCACGCTTGAACTCGTCGGCATGCTTGCTGATGAGCTGCAGCATCGAGCGTGAGCTCATTTCCACGTCATGGAAGACGGTGCGGATCTTCTGCTGGGCCTCGTCGAAGCGTTGGGTCAGCGTCTCGGCGTTGGTTGCTGCGGTCTCGGCGGCGGAGGTGAATTCGCGGCTCTGCTTGCGCAGCGTAGCGATCATGCGATCGGCGCTGGCTACGACGGTGCGCGGGTCGTTGGGGTCCTTGGTCGCCGGCGTGCGCGGGCCCGGCGCGCGGCGCAGCGCCCAGGCGAGGGCGGGCAGGCCGAACACGGCAGTCACTAGGCTGGCGATCTCGGCTGGCGTCGACACGGTATTCGGCGTCTTGACGATCCAAGCGCCCCAGCCGACGACCCAGGCGGTCGAGGCGGCGGCGAGACCGGCGTTGAGCGGTGTGCCCCAGCCGAACCAGCGCGTCGGCTTCGCCTCGGCGCCTTCGACGCCCTCACCAGAGGCCTCCGCTGTCGGCGGATAGGCGATGCGGATCTTGGTGGGATCGTTAGCCGGACGGATCGGATCGACCATGATGTGCGCCCCTCGGGCGGCGGACAGGACTCGGGCGCCGCGCGCCACGGAAAGTTTCGGGCCACCCTCACGGAGGTGCAACGGCAAAGAAGTAAATTACGCTGGCCTGAGGCCGGCATTACAGCATCAAACTCGACTTATCCACCGGTGAGCGCGCGCCCTTGGGCGCGGTTGTGTTAACGATTTCCCGTCGCCATAATCCGGCGCGTTAATTTTTTTCGGAAAGGCAGCCATGGCCGACGATCTGGAGAACACCCTTTACCTCGATCTCGACGGCGGGCGGGTCACCATACGCCTGCGTGCGGATCTGGCACCCAAGCACGTGGCCCGGGTCAAGGAACTGGCGAGGCAGAAATTCTACGACGGGTTGAGTTTCCACCGGGTGATCGACGGGTTCATGGCCCAGACCGGCTGCCCCAAGGGCACGGGTACGGGCGGCTCTGGCCAGAAGATCAAGGCGGAGTTCTCCAAGCAGCCCTTCGTGCGCGGCACGGTGGGCGCGGCGCGGGCCCAGGATCCCAACAGCGCCGACAGCCAGTTCTTCATCATGTTCGCCGATGGCAGCTTTCTCAAAGGTGAATACACGGTGTGGGGCGAAGTGACCTCGGGCATGGAGCATGTCGATGCTATCCCCAAGGGCGAGCCGCCGGGCAGCCCCGGCAAGATTAAGAAGCTGCAGGTCGCCAGCGACGGCCTGAAAGCCAACATCCAGGCCTGAGGTATCTTTCATGAAGCGTTTTGTGATCGGCGCGCTGGCCGCGCTGGCATTCATCACAACGGCTGCGGCCCAGGCGCCACGTGCCCCCGAGAACCTGCTC
>VGEI01000028.1 GCA_016869415.1 Alphaproteobacteria bacterium | reverse complement strand
GCCCGCTAAGTGAGCGGTCGCCACATTGTGTCAAAAAGGTGCAGGCAATTTTATTAGCCTGCAAGCTCTTGAAATTGCTGGCAGCGCTTATGTCCAATCGTGTCCAATATGGCTAATAGAACGCTCGGCCTGCCTTATTAATTAGGCTGCGGCAGAGATTTTTTGCCGGGGCCCTCTGGACATAACGTCTGCGATTGCCCATATGCCCCGTGGTTCTTTCTCATCGTGAATACGGGGTCGGACGGCAGCCTCAATGGTCGCTGCCGTGCAGGATCTGCTCCTTCACCCCGGTGTCGTAGCCCATGCCGGCGGCGGTGACGACGCAGGAGAGCGGGAACATACCCTTGATCAGGCCCTTGCGCTCCAGCGCCGTCCAGGCCGCTTGGTTGGCCAGGCCGCTGGCGTCGCGGGCGATCACCACCCAGGGGCCGAGATGGAAATGGTCGCCGTGCGGTCGCGGCAGGTTGGCGACCATGAACGAGCCCGGCTCGTCCGCCGGGGTGCCGTGACCCTGAAGAGTTGCCAGGGCCTGTAGCAGGGTGAGTGTGCGCAGCTGCAGCGGGTTGAGGTTCAGCGGGTTCTTCTTGGCCATCGGTCGTCCTTGCGGGTTCAGCCCAGCTTCATCGGCAGGATCACCATCTGGTAGCCGCGCAGATGCAGCCGGCGTTGCAGGGTGAAGGCCGTCTGGTTGTGGAGCAGGCGCTTCCACCAGCTGTCCGGGACGAAGACCAGCTGGCTGGCGAAGAACACCGTGTTGGGAAACTCGCCGACGACCTTCTCGCAGAGCGCGGTGAGCTGGGCGAAAACGTCGGTGCCGAAGCTCTTGTAGGATTTCGCCGCGATGCCGCGGCTATTCACGTAGTTGACGTAGTAGGCAAGCGTACCGTCGATCTGAGTCTCCAGCCGTTCGAGCGCCCGCTCGCCGCCGAAGGCATGCGTATCGACCTCGCCGGCGCTGATGAACACCATGTTCTTGAACTGGCCCGGGAAGAGCCGCTGCACCCAGAGCAGCGAATGCATGCCGGTCCCCCGGCTGCGGGTCACCAGGAAGGCGGCGGTCGGCGCCTCGCGGTCGGGTACCGGCGGGCTGGCGACCGGCGCGGGCTCCTTGACCACCAGCAGCTTGTCGACTGCATCGGTCTGGGCGTGGGTCTCTTTATAGTGCCGCTTGATCTGCAGGCAGACCAGGACGAGCAGGCCGGTGATGAAGATGGTGAGGAAGCCGCCCTCGAGGAATTTCTCGTAGACGATCACGACAAGAATGCTGACGCAGACCAGGAAGCCCGTCGCCGAGAGCGCCAGCTTGCGCGGCCAGGCTCCCTGGCGGTGCGTCACCCAATAGACGGTGAGGCCGAGCAGGGAGAGCGAGAAGGTGATGAAGACGTTGATCGAATAAAGGATGACCAGGATGCGGATCTCGCCGCCGGTGAGCCAGAGGATGGCAAGGGCGGCACCGCCCATCAGCAGGATGCCGTACTTCGTCACCAGCCGCGTCGACAGGTAGGTGAACTGGTGCGGCATCCACTCGTCGGCGGCCATGTTGGCGAGAACCGCCGGACCGCCGAGGAACCCGGTATTGGCCGCGACGATCAGCAGCCCGGCCTCGAAGGCGAGGACGATGGTCAGCAGGACCGTGCCTGCCTGCCAGCCGAAGATCGTCCAGTCCCGCATGATGGCGCCAAAGGCGACGGCGTTCAGCGTCTGGCCCGGGACCTCGCGCACGTCCCACAGCAGGTAGACAAGGATGATGCCCGACGCCGTGAAGGAGAGCGACAGCGCCATGTAGAGCATCGTCACCTTGCCGGTGTGGACGCGCGGCTCGGCCAGGCGGTCGATGTTGTTGGAGACGGCTTCGATGCCGGTGTAGGTACCGCCGCCCAGCGAGTAGGCGAGCAGAATCACCGAGATGACTGCCCACCAGCCGAGGTGGTTGGCCATCAGGGTGGCGTCCTGCACCGCGTTGGGTACGAGCTCTGGCAGACGCTCGGCATGGGCAAAGATGCCGTAGAGAATGAGCAGAACGTGGATGATCAGGAAGCCGAGGAAGATCGGCATCAGGATGGCGATGCTTTCCTTCATGTCGCGAAGGTTCATCACGATGAGGATGCCGATCATCAGCAGGCCGACCGGCACCTTGTAGGCCTGCCAGCCGACAGGCAGGAGGCTGAACATGGCGTCGACGCCGCTCGCCACCGAGATGGCGATGGTCAGGACGTAGTCGATGACCAGCGCCGAACCGGAAACCAGGCCGGCATAGGGGCCGAGCAGCTGGGTCGCCACCTTGTAGCCGCCACCGCCAGAGGGGAAGAGCTCGATAACCTGGTTGTAGCTGAGCGCGATGATGAACACGGTCGCGGCCGTGATGATCGCCAGGAAGATGGCGAGGCTGTAATGCTCTTCGAGGGCTAAGAAGCCAAGCTCGGGGCCGTAATTGGCCGAGGACAGGCCGTCGGCGCCCAGCCCCACCCAGGCAAAGAACGCCACCAGCAGGATATGGCGCCGGGTCTCCGGCGACAGGGGGTTACGCGGCGGACCCAGAATGAGCTGGCGCCACGTCGATAAGCGAAGATATTTCACGGAGTATGCGCGCGGGCGCCGGGATTCCCGAAAGCGGGCCGGTTGCCGGCCCGGGCGGCCGGGAACATGGCACCGGCCGGCGGGGGGTGCAAGCATCCGGATCGGGGTATGGCGGCCTGGGGGCGGGCATGGCCAGGGGCAAGTTATCCACAGATTTCCACAGAGCAGCCTTCGGACTCCTGCGTTAAATTGTTGGTCTTCAATAGGGAGTTCCAGGTTGGCCGAATCGCCCAAGCCCTCGCTCGCCGACTGGCAGCGCCTGGCCGCAAAGGAGCTGAAGGGGGCCTCCCCCGACAGTCTGACTTGGCGCACGCCGGAAGGTATCGAGGTGAAGCCGGTCTACACGGCCGCCGATCTCGAAACCCTCGAGCACCTCGGCGGTCTACCGGGCTTCGCGCCATTCGTGCGCGGTCCACGCGCGACGATGTACGCCAACCGGCCATGGACCGTGCGGCAGTATGCCGGTTTCTCCACCGCCGAGGCCTCGAACGCCTTCTACAAAGAATGCCTGCGCAACGGCCAGATGGGTCTCTCGGTCGCCTTCGACCTCGCTACCCATCGCGGCTACGACAGTGACCACCCGCGCGTCGTCGGCGATGTCGGCAAAGCCGGTGTGGCCATCGATTCCGTCGAAGATATGAAGATCCTCTTCGACGGCATCCCGCTCGACAAGATGAGCGTGTCGATGACCATGAACGGCGCCGTGCTGCCTGTGCTCGCCGGCTTCGTCGTGGCAGGGGAGGAGCAGGGTGTCGCGCGGAGCTCTCTGTCGGGGACCATCCAGAACGACATTCTCAAAGAGTTCATGGTCCGCAACACCTACATCTATCCGCCGACGGCAAGCATGCGGATCGTGGCCGACATCATCGAGTACACGGCGAAGCACATGCCGAAGTTCAACTCGATCTCGATCTCCGGCTATCACCTGCAGGAAGCCGGGGCGACGAGCGTGCAGGAGCTCGCTTTCACACTGGCCGACGGGCTCGACTACGTGCGGGCCGCCCTGGGCAAGGGCCTGTCGATCGACGAGTTTGCCCCGCGTCTGTCCTTCTTTTTCAACATCGGCATGAATTTTTTCATGGAGATCGCCAAACTGCGTGCGGCGCGTCTCCTCTGGGCGCGGATGATCCAACCTTTCGGGCCGAAGAAGCCCGAAAGCCTGTCGCTACGCACGCACTGCCAGACTTCGGGCGTCTCGCTCACCGAGCAGGACCCCTACAACAACATCATCCGCACGACGATCGAGGCACTGGCGGCGGTGCTCGGTGGTACGCAGTCGCTGCATACCAACTCGTTCGACGAGGCGCTGGCTCTGCCCACGCCGTTTTCGGCACGTATCGCCCGCAATACGCAGCTGGTGATCGCCGAGGAGACCGGCATCCCGCGAGTCATCGATCCGCTGGGCGGCAGCTACTACGTCGAGAGCCTGACCGCGGCTGTCGCCGAGCATGCCTGGAAGCTGATCGAGGAGGTCGAGGCGATGGGTGGCATGACCAAGGCCATCGAGGCCGGCATGCCAAAGCTGCGCATCGAAGAGTCGGCAGCGCGCCGCCAGGCGCGTATCGACCGTGGCGACGAGGTGATCGTTGGCGTCAACAAGTACCGGCCTGAAAAGGTGGAGAAAGTCGACATTCTCGATATCGACGCGACCGCCGTGCGCGAGCAGCAGGTGGCGCGGCTCAAGACCGTGCGCGGCAAGCGCGATGAGAAGGCGTGCCGTGTTGCACTTGAGGCTCTGACCAGAGCGGCCCAAAGTGGCGAAGGCAACCTGCTTGAGCTGTCGATCGTCGCCACGCGCGCGCGCGCCACGGTCGGCGAGATCTCCGACGCGCTGGAGAAGGTGTTCACCCGCCACCGGGCGGTGATCCGCAGCGTCACCGGCATTTATGGCTCGGCCTACGAGGGTGACGAGGGCTTCCAGCGCATCCGCCGCGAGGTCGAGGCCTTTGCCGCCGACGAGGGGCGCCGGCCGCGCATGCTGGTGGTCAAGCTTGGGCAAGACGGCCATGATCGTGGTGCCAAGGTCATTGCCACGGCCTTCGCCGATATCGGCTTCGATGTCGATGTCGGGCCGCTCTTCCAGACGCCGGACGAGGGAGCGCGCCAAGCGATAGAGAACGATGTGCATGTTATCGGCGTTTCGTCGCAGGCTGCCGGCCACAAGACGCTAGTGCCGCAGTTGATCGAGGCGCTGAAGAAGGCCGGAGGTGATGACATCCTGGTGGTCTGCGGCGGGGTCATTCCTCCGCAGGACTACGAACCTCTGCTGCAGGAGGGCGTCGCGGCGATCTACGGGCCGGGTACCAACATTCCGCACGCGGCGGCCGAGATCCTCGGCCTGATCCGCCGCCGCCGCAAAGCGGCCTGACGAGTTCGCGAGGGAGCGGGTCTATGGAGCAGGGTTCGGGTCCACGAAACTTCCTGCGTGTCGTTACGGCCGAGCCCGAGGCTGCGGTTGCGGCCAGCGCCGCCGCCGAAGAGCCGCCGCGCCGGCGCGCGCCGGTCAGCTATTTTGTCGGTCTCGTCGCCTCTGCCCTCTGGCTGGCGGCCTGCGGTTGGTACGTGCAGACACAGATCGGCTGGTCGAGCCTTTTTGGCGCCCTGCTACCGCATGAGTTGGGGGCCGCGCTCTCAGGCGTGGCCACGCCGCTGCTCGTGCTCTGGCTGGTGGTCGCCTTCGTAGACCGCGGCCGCGAGTTCAAGACGACAGCGCGGGCTCTGCATCGGGAGTTGCAGACCCTCAGCTACCCGGCGGAGGAAACCGATTCGCGCGTTCGCACGGTCGCCGAATCTTTGCGTGAGCAGGCGCGGAATCTGAACGAGGCCTCGGAGCTCGCGGTAACCCGCCTGAGCGAGAGCCGCGAGGCGCTGCACGCCCAGACGACCGAACTGGCGACGGTATCCGACCAGTCCACGATGCGCGCCATGCAGGTGATGGCCACCCTGCGCCGCCACGCCGACGGGCTGGAGCGAATCTCAGCCCTTCTTTCGACGCGGGTGCAGACCGTCGAGTCCGCCGTCGGCCAGCAGGCCGAACTGCTGACGGGCGCCTCGGAGCGTGCTGTCTCGCAGTCGCGGGCGATCAACGCCGCTCTGCGGCAGCAGATCGAGGATCTTTCTGCGGTGACCGAGCGCACGGCGGCCAGCGCCGGGGCGATCCGCGGTGCGCTGCGCGAGCAGTCGCAGGACTTGACGCAAACGACCGAGCGCGCCGTGGCGCGCTCAGAGGAGATGCGGACCGCATTGGGTCAGCAGACCGCGGATCTGATCCAGGCCACCGACCAGGCGATGACCCGGGCGCGCGAGCTCGGCCGCGAGTTCAGCCACTACGCCGAGGTCATGGGGCACGCTGCCGGGAAGGCCGGCGAGCGTTCCGGCGAGGCCAGCGACCGACTGGAGAAGGCAGCGCAGACGCTGTCGCAGTTCGCTGCCGAGTTGGTGACCCGCAGCGAGGCAGCGGAGACGGTACTGCGCCGGCAGATCGGCGAGCTGGTGCTGACCGCCAGTCAGGCTTACGAGCGCGTCCAGGCGATGGGCGAATCCCTGCGTGGCCGGACCGAGGAGCTCGGCGTTGCCGGCACGCGGGCCGGCGAGCTGGCTACGCTGCTGGGCAGCGAGACGCAGAATCTCGGCGCAACTCTCGAACGCGTCGGTGCCCGTGCCGAGGCGACGACTGACACGGTGCGGCGCCAGGGCCAGGAGCTGGGCGGGCTGGCCGACCAGGCGACCATGAGGGTGCGTGCCGCTGCCGAGGCCTTCCGCCGCCACGCGCAGGAGATGCAGACCTCCGCCAGCGACGGCCTCTCCCGGCTGGGAGATCTGCGGGTGGCCTTCGATGAAACCAGCCGCACTATCGCCGAGACGAGCGAGGCCGCGGCTGGCAAGGCGAGGGAGGTCGGTGACTCGTTCCGTCGAGATGCCGAGGTTCTGGCGAGCGCCGCCGACGAGGCTCGGGCCCGGGCGCTGGGTGCCGGCGAGCAGCTGCGCCGTGAGGCAGGCGAGGTCGCCAACGCTACCGCCGCCATGGCCGCCGGCGCCGAGGCGGCTCAGGCGGCCTTGCAGCGCGAGGCCGCGGCGGTAGCCGCGGCGGCGGAGCAGTCGAGCGGCAGGGTCGAGGCGCTGGGTGCCGGCCTGCGTGCCCGCAACGAGGAGATCGACGCCGCCAGCGCCCGTCTCGAAGAGGCGCAGACGCTGCTGGGTCGTGAGGCCCGCCGCCTGACGGCCAGCCTCGATGAGACCAGCGAGCGGATCGAAGTCGTGCACGCCCTGTTCCGCTCCAGTAGCGAGGCGATGGGCGATGAGGCGGACGAGGCGATAACGCGCGCCCGCACGGCGGGCGAGGGGATCAAGCTGCAGGCCGAGGCCATGGGCGAATCGGCGCATCGCGGACTCGCCCGCGCCGGCGAGCTGGCCTCGACCATCGAGCAACGGACACACGACGTCGACGCTCTCGCTGACCGCGCCACGCGGCAGCTCGATGCTCTCGCCGGCGCGGTGCGCGAGCGCACCGACGAGCTCGGCCGTGTAGCCGGTCAGGCGAACGCGGCGAGCGACGCCTTGCGTGTCGAAGCCGATGCCCTGGCACGCGCGACGAACGCGCTAGGCGGCGAGACCGAGGCGACGCAGGCACGTCTGCGCAGCGAAGCCGAGGCGCTGGCGGCCGTCGCCGCTCAGGCCTCGGCCGGGCTCGAGGCGCTGGGCGCCACGCTGCGCGGCCGCACCGTCGACCTCGACCAGTCCTCGGCACGTATCGGCGGGCACAACCAGCAACTTAACACCGACGCTGAGAGGTTGGCCGCTAGCCTCGACCAGGCAACGGCGCGCGTGCTGGCGACTGGCGAGACGCTGCGCCGACAGGCCGAGGAGCTGGTGCTCGCCGCCGACCAGGGCCTGACCCGTGTGCGCGTCTCGGGAGACGGCTTCCGCATTCAGACCCAGGAGCTGATCCACGCCTGGGATCGCGGGCTGGCCCGGGCCGCCGAGTTGGGCGAGGCCTTCGGGCAACGCGCTCTCGACATAGACGCGGCGGCCGACCGGGCCGCCGAACGCATCAACCGCCTGGGCGATACGATCCGGGACCGCGCCCGCGATGTCGGCGACACCGCGGCTCAGGCCGCCACTGTACTGGCGGGCACCGGCGACGGCCTCAAGCGCCAGGCCGAGGAGCTCTCAGTCATCGCCACGGGTGCGGCGGGGCGTGTGGGCGATATGCAAGCGCTGCTTGAGCAGCGTTCGGCCGAGCTCGCCCAAACCGCGACCCAGGCGGCGACGCGGCTGCGCGAAAGCGGCGATGGGCTGCAGCAGCGCAGCCAGCAACTGTTGCACGCGGCCGCTGAGGCAGGAACTCAGATCGGTGCGGTCGATCACGCATTGCGCGATCAGGCCACGCAGTTGCTGAAGTCGATCGAGCAGTCAGCGGTACGTGCCAACGAGATCGCCGCGCTGATGAACAGCCAGGCGGCGGCCATGGCTGAATCGGCCGACAAGGCGGCGATGCGCGTGCGCGACGTGAGCGACGAGTTCCGCCAGCGGACGCAGGCCATGATCGACGGCGCAGAGGAGATCGCCGGCAAGGTCACCCGGGTCGATACGCAGCTCGAGGGACAGCTGGTCCGACTGCGCGGTGTGTCGGACGATGCGGTCGCACGGCTTGGCGATGTCGCCGAAGCGCTGCGCCAGCGGATGGGCGAGTTCGCGCGCGCCGCGGTCACGACGCGGGCAATGGTCACCGAGGCGCGCGGCCTGTTCCGCGAGCAGTCGCAGGAGCTTCTTGTCGCTGCGGATCAGGCTTCGGCGCGTGTTTCGTCGATCGGCGAAGCCTTGCGCCGGCGTTCGGCCGAACTCGGCGAGACGGCGAACGACGCCGAATCCCGGCTCTCGGCCATGGCAGAGACCCTGCAGCGCAACGCGACGGGACTTGCGACGACCGCCGATACAGCGGCGGTGCAGATCGACGCCATCGGCCAGGCGTTGCTGCGCCGCGCCACGGACGTGGCGGAGGCCAGCCAGAAATCGGTGGCCGGTATCGCCAGCGTCGATCAGGCGATGCAGGACGACGAGCGGCGGCTGCACGAGGCGATCCGGCGGGCGGCGGCGCAGGCCGCCGAGATGAGCGCCGAGCTGCGCGGACAGGCCGAGGCGCTGGTCGCGACGATCAACCAGGCCAGTGCCCGTCTTGGCGAACTCGGCGCCAGCTTCGACCACCGCACCGACACGCTGGCCGGGGCCTCTGCCCGCGCCGTTGCCGACCTCAACGCCGCCGGCCAGGTGTTCAGCCGACGGACCCAGGATCTCACGGGCGCGACGGAGACGGGTGCCGCCCGCGTCGACGCCTTCGGCGACGCTTTCCGCCGGCTCGCCGAGGAGATCACGCTCGCCGTGTCGCAGGCCGCTTCGCGCATCCAGTCGGTTGGCGAATCGTTCGACCGCACGACCCGCACGCTCACCATCGCCGCCGACCAGGCGCAGGAGAAGCTGGGCGCAGCCGAGCGGCGTCTCGCCGAAGAGACGCGCCTGCTGACCAGTGCCGGGGACCGCAGCGCCAGCGAGGCACGCCAAGCGGCGGAGCTTTTCCAGAATCAGGCAACGGCGCTGGTAACCGCCTCGTCGACTGCCCGGGCGGAGGCCGATCGTCTGGCCTCGAACGAGCTGACAGTGAAGCGGGCGAGCTTCCTGCGCGCCTCACGCCTGATCGTCGACAGCTTGAACTCTCTGGCCATCGATTTCAGCCGCACGCTGGATCCAAGCCTCTCCGAGCGGCTTCTGCGCGACTTCATCGGCGGCGACCGCGGCGTTTTCGTCCGGCGCCTGCTGCGCCTCAGCTTCGGCGACGCAGAAGGCAAGATCCGCGACCGCTATCGCGACGACAACGAGTTCCGCCGATATGCCGACGAATACCTGGCGCAGTTCGAGCGCGTGCTGAACGAGGCGAAGGAGATCGATCCGGAGAACATCCTCTCGGCGACCTTCCTCACCGCCGATGTCGGCAAGCTCTATCTCGTGCTGTCGACGATCCTCGGCCGCAACAAGGCGGCTTAGTCCGTTTTCTGCGTCAGCCGCAGATTGAAGGAGAGCGAGATACGTTCCTCCTGGGTCTTGTTGACGTCGACGAAGTGGCTCAGCCAGGACGGAAAGAGGAGAATGCGCCCGGCGATGGGCGTGTATTCGGCAAGCCGGCTGCATTCGGCGCCGTTGTTCGGAAATTCGTAAGGTGTGAAGTACGGGTTGGGCGACTCGAAGATGATGTTGCCGTCCTTGCCCGACGTCTTGTGATAGTAGACGCCCGACACCATGCTGGGCTCGTGGGTGTGTGAGAACTGGAAGCCGTTCGGCTTCGACACGTTGATCCAGGAATTCTCGATGTGCATGGACTGGTAGCGGTCGATCTTCAACTCGACGCAGAACTGGTGCGCGTACTTGGCGATCTGCTCGGCCAGATGGCGGAGGTTCCGCTCCATGATGATGTTGCTCTGGCCGTCGTACTTGAACGTCGTCGACAGAGCCGGCTCGCGCCACGGCGTGTTGAAGGCCGAAGCCGATTGAGAGTCCCGGATCGCCTGATCGATTTCCTGCGCGACGAGCGTCTGCTCCGCCTCCGACAGGGCGCCCTTGTAGATCGGCGTGGCGAACCAGAAGCGTGTGTTCATGGCGTGCCGCCGGTCCGCCTCAGATCCGGCCGTGGCAGTGCTTGTATTTCTTGCCGGAGCCGCACGGGCAGGCGGCGTTGCGCGCTATCTTGGCACCTGCCGGCGGGCGCGGCGACGAGGCAGCGCTTGCGCGCTCCGCCCCGGCCTGGGCCATGGCCATATCTGGATGGTTCTCGCTGTAACGCGAGAGGTCGCGCTCCTGCGGCTGCAGCTCCTCGGGCGAGCTCACACGCACCTCGACCCGCGCAAGGATGGCGGTGACGGTCTCGCGCAGCTGGGCCAGCATCTTCTCGAACAGCTCGAAGGCTTCACGCTTGTATTCGTTCAGTGGGTCGCGCTGGCCGTAGCCGCGCAGGTGGATGCCCTGGCGCAGATGGTCGAGGTGAAGGAGGTGTTCCTTCCAGGCTTGGTCGAGCGACTGCAGCAGGATACTCTTCTCAGCCAGCCGCATGATCTCGGGCCCGACATTCGCGGCCTTCTCGGCAAACCTGCGGTCGACCGCATCGGTGAGGCGGGCCTTGATCTCCTGGTCGGCGATGCCTTCTTCCTTGGCCCAGTCGGCGACCGGCAAGTCGAGTCCGAAGACGCGTAACACCTCTTCGTGCAGCGAATGAGTGTCCCATTTCTCGGCATAGGCGTTCTCGGGAATGCAGCGCTCGATCAACTCGTCAATCACCTCGTAGCGCATGTCGGCGACTTGATCGGCGACATCACTGACGCGCATCAGCTCCTTGCGCTGCTCATAGATGACCTTGCGTTGGTCGTTCATCACGTCGTCGTAGCGCAGCAGCTGCTTCCGGATCTCGAAGTTGCGCGCTTCGACCTTCTGCTGCGCCTTCTCCAGGGCCTTGTTGATCCAGGGGTGGATGATGGCTTCGCCTTCCTTGAGGCCGAGCTTGCGCAGCATGGTGTCCATGCGCTCGGAGCCGAAGATACGCATCAGGTCGTCGTCGAGCGCCAGGAAGAACTTTGAGGCTCCGGGATCGCCTTGGCGGCCCGAGCGGCCGCGTAGCTGGTTGTCGATGCGGCGGCTTTCGTGCCGCTCGGTGCCGATGATATAGAGCCCGCCGGCCGCCACCACCTGCTGACGCGCCGCCTCGACCTCGGCGCGAATGGCCCCTGCGCGCTGCGAGCGCTGGGTGTCGTCGGCCACACCCTCCAGCTCTTGCCGCAGACGCATCTCGACATTGCCGCCGAGCTGGATATCGGTGCCGCGGCCGGCCATGTTCGTGGCGATGGTTACCGCCCCCGGCCTGCCGGCCTGGGCGATGATGTAGGCCTCCTGCTCGTGATAGCGGGCGTTCAGCACCTGATGCGGGACGCCCTTCTTCTTGAGGATCGTCGACAGCGCCTCTGACTTCTCAATGCTCACCGTGCCGACCAGAACCGGCTGCTGGCGCTTCCGGCATTCCTCGATCTGGGTGACGATCGCGTCAGCCTTCTCGCGTGCCGTGCGGTAGACCTCGTCGTCGTTGTCGATACGGATCATGTCCCGGTTTGTCGGGATCTCGACCACGTCGAGCTTGTAGATCTCGGCGAACTCCGAAGCCTCGGTCATCGCTGTGCCGGTCATGCCGGCGAGCTTCGGGTAGATGCGGAAGTAGTTCTGATAGGTGATGGAGGCCAGCGTCTGGTTCTCCATCTGCACTTGCACGCGCTCTTTGGCCTCCAGCGCCTGATGCAGGCCGTCCGAGTAGCGGCGTCCTTCCATCATACGACCGGTAAACTCGTCGACGATGACGACCTTGCCGTCTTTGACCATGTAGTCGGTGTCACGGGCGAAGAGCTTGTGCGCGCGCAGTGCCTGGTTCGCATGATGGACCAGGGAGATGTTGTGGATGTCGTAGAGGCTGCCCTGCTTGAGCAGGCCGCTCTCCTGCAGCATCGCTTCGATCTTCTCCGCCCCGGCCTCGGTGAGGGAGACGGCGCGGACCTTCTCGTCTTTTTCGAAATCCTCCGGCGCGAGCTTCGGGATCAGCTTGTCGACCGCGATATAGAGCTCGGAGGAATCCTCCGACGGGCCGGAGATGATGAGCGGTGTGCGCGCCTCGTCGACCAGGATACTGTCGACCTCGTCGACGATGCCGAAGTTGAACGGGCGATGGCACATGTGCTCGAGGCGGAACTTCATGTTGTCCCGCAGGTAGTCGAAGCCCATCTCGCTGTTGGTGCCGTAAGTCACATCGCAGGCATAGGCGGCGCGCCGCTCGTCGTCCGTCAGACCATGGACGATGCAGCCCGTCGTCAGGCCAAGGAAGCGGTAGATCTGGCCCATCCACTCCGCGTCACGGCGGGCGAGGTAGTCGTTCACGGTGACGACATGGACGCCCTTGCCGGCCAGAGCGTTGAGGTAGACCGGTAGGGTGGCGACCAGCGTCTTGCCTTCGCCGGTGCGCATCTCCGAGATCATGCCGCGGTGGAGGACAGCGCCGCCCATCATCTGGACGTCGAAATGCCGCTGGCCCAGAGTGCGTTTGCCGGCCTCGCGCACGGTAGCGAAGGCGTCGACCAGGAGGTCATCCAGGCCCTCACCCTTGGCCAGCCGCTCTTTCAGCCAGCCCGTGCGGGCGCGCAGCTCCTCGTCCGACAGTTTCACGACGGAGGGCTCGGCGGCATTGATAGCCGTGACCAGAGGCCGAAGATTCTGGAGAACCCGGTCGTTGGCATTGCCGAACAACTTCCGGGCGATGGCGGCGAACATTGCGGGACGAGACCTCGGGGTAGGAGAGCGGACGGGAACCTATCCGGTTGCTGCGGACCGGTTTTCCCGCCGCCATACGGGGTTGAGACATAGGCGGCCGGAACCGGCCTGTCAACGCGGCCAGCGGAGCATTTCGGCCGCCGCGGCGCGCTTGTCCCATGGTTAAGAGACGTGCATGATGGCGCTTTCCGCGCGCCCTAGGGCCAGCGCCGCCTTGTGAGGATTATCATGAGCTTCGTTACCGCCATGCGCCCCGTGGCGCTTAGCCTCGGGATGCTGGCCGGGCTGCATGTTGCCGCTGTCGCCCAGATACGAGCCCTAGACGACAAGACCGATCCCGTGGTGGCCATAGTCGATGGGGCGGCCATCTACCGCTCCGACCTCGGCATGATGCAGCGCGCACTGCCGCCGCAGTTCCAACAGCTGCCGCTGGAGGTTCTCTATCCGGCGCTGATTGAGCGCATGATCGATGCCAAGCTGATCTTCGAGGCTGGGCGCAAGGAAAAACTCGACGCCGACGACGAGGTGAAGCGCCGCGTGCGCCAGTTCGAGGAGCGGGTGGTGCAGGAGGTCTATCTGAATCGGGTGATCGAGAAGCAGATCACCGAGGAGGCCATCCGCAGGCGCTATGAAGAGTTCGCGAAGGCGAACCCGGCCAAGGAGGAGATCAGCGCCCGCCATATCCTGGTGCAGACCGAGGCGCAGGCGCGTGAGGTCATCGCCGAATTGGGCAAAGGGGTCGATTTCGCTGAGCTGGCCAAGACCCGCTCGATCGACCCGGCCGGCAAGCAGCAGGGCGGCGATCTCGGCTTCTTCAGCCGCGAGGAGATGGTGCCCGAGTTCTCCGAGGCCGCCTTCAAGATGAAGGATGGCGAAACAAGCAGGGCGCCGGTGCGTTCGCAGTTCGGCTTCCATGTCATTCGCGTCGAAGCCCGGCGCACTGCCAGCCAGCCGATGGAAGAGGTGCGCGACAAGCTGGTCAGCGAGATGTCGCAGGAAATCATGAGCGGCGTCGTCAGCAATCTGCGCAAGAATGCGAAGATCGAGGTGTTCAACCTCGACGGGACGCCCGCCGCGGCCCAGGCGCCCGGCGGTCCGGTGACACCGGCACGGCCGCTGCAGCAGCGACGATAGTCATTTAGCCAGGCTGCCGGCCGTTGGCGCGCACCCGGCCGGCGCGGTATTTTGGGCTGCGCGTTTCCCCTTTTTCGATTCGGTTCAAACCATGGCTCTCGCTGTTTCCCCGCTGGCTCCGGAGCGGTTTCCGGACATCCCCGTCATCCCCGGTGTGCGCTTCGCGGCCGGCTGCACCGGCATGCGGTATCGTAACCGCGACGACCTGATGCTCGCCGAGTTGGCGCCCGGGACCACTGTCGCTGGCGTGTTCACCCGGTCAGCGACCGCGTCAGCGCCGGTACTCTGGTGCCGGGCGAGCGCAAAGCGTGGTCGCGGCCGGGCGATGGTGGTCAACGCCGGCAACGCCAATACGTTTACGGGCAGCCGCGGAGCTGCCGACGTCAAGACGACCGCGGCAGCCGCAGCCAAGCTGCTGGGATGTGCCGCGGCCGACATCTTCGTCTCGTCCACCGGCATTATCGGTCAGAGGCTGCCGGTCGAAACCGTGGTTGCAGCGCTGCCAGGGCTTCAGGCGCAGCTCGACGGCAAGGCGTGGGAGGCAGCGGCAAGGGCGATCACGACCACCGACACCTACCCCAAGGGATCGACGGCCCAGGCGAAGATCGGCGGCGTGACGGTGACTATCGGCGGCTTCGCCAAGGGCTCGGGCATGATCGCACCCGACATGGCAACTATGCTTGCCTATGTCTTTACCGACGCCGCGCTACCCGTCCGGGTGCTGCAACAGCTGCTGCGCGAGGGGGCCGACCGCTCCTTCAACAGCATCACCGTGGACAGCGATACATCGACCAGCGATACGCTGCTGCTGGCGGCGACCGGCAAGGCCGGGAACAAGAAGATCACCCGTGCCGGCGATCCGGCGCTCAAGGATTTCCGCGCCAAGCTCGACACCGTGCTGCTCGACCTCGCGCTGCAGATCGTGCGCGACGGCGAAGGCGCGCAGAAGCTCATCACAGTGCGGGTCAACGGTGCGGCCTCTTCCCAGGCCGCGCGCAAGATTGGCCTCAGCGTTGCCAATTCGCCGCTGGTTAAGACTGCCGTGGCGGCCGCCGATGCCAATTGGGGGCGCATCGTGGCGGCCGTCGGTAAGGCGGGCGAGAAGGCCAACCGCGATCGGATGAAGCTCGGCATCGGCGGTATCCTGATCGCCAGGAACGGTGAGCCCGTTACGGGCTATGACGAGGCCCCGGTGACACAGCATATGAAAGGCCGTGATGTCGTCATCGAGATCGATGTCGGTGTCGGTAAAGGGCGCGCGACCGTGTGGGGCTGCGACCTGACGCACGGCTACATCGAGATCAATGGCAGCTACCGCAGCTGAGCCGCCGGCTGGCGCGCCGGAGGGCTGCGATCCCGCACGGCCGGTCGATGACCACCCGGTACGGCTGGTCCTTGTCGCCGCTGTTGCGTTGCTCGACGCGGACAACCGTGTACTGCTGGCGCGCCGGCCCCCGGGCAAGCCGCTGGCTGGGCTGTGGGAGTTTCCCGGAGGCAAGCTGGCACCGGGGGAGTCACCTGAGGCGGCGCTTTGCCGCGAGCTTCGCGAAGAGCTCGGTATCGACGTCAGCGATTCGTGCCTCGCACCCTTTACCTTCGCCTCACATCGCTATTCCGACTTCCAGCTGCTCATGCCCCTCTATCTCTGCCGACGCTGGAACGGCGTGTTGACCGCGCGCGAAGGGCAGGAGCTGGCCTGGGCGCGGCCGAACCGGCTCGGAGACTACGAGATGCCGCCTGCGGACAAGCCGCTGGTCGCGATGCTGCGGGATTTTCTCTGAGGGTCTAGTGGCTGCGGCGCGGGCTGGCCTTCTCGCCGCCGGAGAGTTCTGCCGTTTCCAGCGCCTCCGAGAGACGGCGCGCCGCGCTGCCCGGGCGCAGGGGTCTCGGTTGGGCTTCGTGCGGGGCCCAGCCGGTCAGTGTCACGATCTGGAATGTCGCCGGGATACGATGCTCTTCATCGGCGTAGCGATCAGCATATATGGCAGCGGCGCGTAGCAGTGTGCTGCGCCGGGTAAAGTTCCGGCGCCGTTCAGCCACCGCGTTGCTCTCGCCCATGCCGCGCACATCGCGCATAAGATCAAGCGCGCTGGTGTAGCTGACCGTGATTGTATCGGTATCGACGACTGGCAGGGCAAATCCGGCGCGCTGCAGAAGGCCGCCGGCATCGCGCACATCAACGAAGGGCGAAACGCGCGGCCCGGCACCCCCGCACTCCGCGAGCTCGGCCTCGACCAGGACCTCGCGCAGCTCACCGAGTGTGGCGCGGCCGAACAGGGCGCCGATGAAAAGGCCATCAGGCTTCAGTGCGCGGCGGATCTGCACCAGCGCCCCCGGCAAGTCGTTGACCCAGTGCAGGCTCAGCGAGCTCACGATCAGATCGAAGGAGGCAGGCGCATACGGCAACCACTCTTCGTCAGCGACGACACAGGAAGCCGGCTGCCCGTGCGTCACCATCGGCGCCGACTGGTCACAGCGAACAAGCTTTTCGATGCCATTACGGCCCGCGAGATGCTCCGTAAGCGTGTCGCCGTGCGCACCGAGTTCGAGAGTTACATGGAAATCTCGATTCACGTCGTCGAGGCGTTCGGCAAGATGTTGTGCGACTTCGCGGAACAGAAAATCATGCTCCGAGAGTCGCAATGCGGCGCGGTTGCGATGCTGGCGAACAGCGCGGCGATCAAAAACAGCCGGCGTCATCGTTCCCACTATGGCATGCCCGGCCGTTAGCCGACAGGATTCTTCCTGTGATGAAGCATTGACTCGCGGACCGGCCTGAGGCTGGCTTTGTGATATGGATCCCGGGCGGCCAGCGTGGCATTGGCTCCGTCGGGCGGCCGGCGTCGCGCTCGACGCGGTGCTGCCGCCTCAGTGCCTCGCATGCGCCGGTATCACCCAGACGCAAGGCGCTCTCTGCGCCGCATGCTGGGCAAGGATCGCCTGGCTAGCGCCGCCGCTCTGCGCCCGCTGCGGCGTGCCGTTCGAATTCGATCCGGCGCCCGGCGCCACGGGGGAGCTTCTCTGCGCGGCCTGCCTGGCCGATCCTCCCTCATTTGTGCGGGCACGCGCCGTGTTCCGATACGACGAGGCCAGCCGCGGCCTCGTTCTGGCGTTCAAACACGCGGATCGCACTCATTCTGCGCCGGCCTTCGGCCATTGGTTGGCACGGGTCGGCGCCGAACTCCTGGCAGATGCCGATTTCGTCGCGCCGGTGCCGCTGCATTGGACGCGCTTAGCGTGGCGCCGCTACAATCAGTCGGCGCTGCTTGCTCACGCCGTAGCGCAGGCCAGTGGGCGCGCGTGTATTCCGGATCTACTGCGTCGCACGCGTCGCACGCCAAGCCAGGGCGCGCATGGCCGAGCCGCACGGCGGCGGAACGTGCGGCGCGCCTTCGCCGTTTCGCAGCGCTATCGGTCCGATATGGCGGGTCGTCGGATAGTACTGGTCGATGACGTCTTCACCACCGGCGCCACAGTCGAGGAGTGTGCCCAGGCACTAACCGATAGTGGAGCGGTCGACGTGGCCGTGCTGACGCTTGCACGTGTCGTGCGCCCTGTCGCTGCCTGAGCTAGTATAAGAAAAGGTGGAGTCGGAGCCGACGATGACAGCCAAGGTGGAGATCTATATCAGTCCGTTCTGCGGCTACTGTGCGCGGGCCAAGCGCTTGCTGACGAGCAAGGGCATCAACTATATCGAATATGACGTGCTCGCCGACACGGCGCTGCGCGACGAGATGCAGAAACGTGCGCCCGGCAGCTACACCGTGCCGCAAGTCTTCATTAACGGCGTTTCGGTGGGCGGCAGTGACGACATCCACGAGCTTGACCGTCAGGGCAAGCTGGATCCGCTGCTGGCCGGCAAGGCCTGACGCCGATCGCTAGGCTGGCGGTGCGACCGCCGCAACCCGTTGCACGACGCAGCGCTTTGGTGTCGTGAGCTCCAGGTTCTCGTAAGCAATGACCCGTAGCCTGTTTCGCACGGCCTCCAGCAGTTCGCCCGGCTGAAGCAGATGCTCGGGACTGGCCGGCTTTCCGAAACGCTCGTTGCCGGCGGCAAAGGTCTCGTAGATCAAGGCACCGCCGGGGGCCACAGCGGACACGATGGCTGGGAGGAGCGGGCGGTAGAGATAGTTCGTTACCACTACGCCCGCGAAACGCCGCTTCCCAAGGGGCCATGGTGCGCCTTCGAGATCGGCGGTGAGAATTTCGATGTTTGCCGGTGCGAGGCCTGTCAGTGCAGCGGTGCTCCTGTCGATGGCGGTGACCGGATGACCACGATCGAGAAAAGCACGACTGTGGCGGCCCTGGCCGGCGGCAAGATCGAGGACGGGGCCGCCGCTGGGCACCAGGTCGGCAAAACGCAAGACCCATGACGATGGTGGAAGAGTAGGGTGGCTTGACGGGTTGCTAACCATGCTCGAGATAGGATTTAAGCGGGCTTGCCGGCTCGGCTGTATATTTGCATATTAGCCGCCTCGCAGGTCCTTGAGGCAGCAACGAGCAGCGCGATGATCGTGTACGACCTGAAATGCCGCAGCGGACACCAGTTCGA
>VGEI01000027.1 GCA_016869415.1 Alphaproteobacteria bacterium | reverse complement strand
GACAACTTCTTCACCAGCCGCAAGGCCAACATCGCGCATCTGTTCGACAACCCGTACTTCGAGTTCATGCGCCACGACGTGACCTTCCCGCTCTATGTCGAGGTCGACGAGATCTACAACCTCGCCTGCCCGGCTTCGCCCGTTCACTACCAGTACGATCCGGTGCAGACGACCAAGACCTCGGTGCATGGCGCGATCAACGTGCTGGGACTGGCGAAGCGTATCCGCGCCAAGGTGTTTCAGGCCTCGACCTCCGAGGTCTACGGCGATCCCGATATCCACCCGCAGCCCGAGAGCTACCGCGGCAACGTCAACCCGATCGGCCCGCGCGCCTGCTACGACGAAGGCAAGCGCTGCGCCGAGACGTTGTTCTTCGACTACCACCGGCAGCACAAGATGCGCATCAAGGTGGTGCGTATCTTCAACACCTACGGGCCGCGCATGCACCCCAACGACGGGCGCGTGGTATCGAATTTCATCGTCCAGGCGCTGAAGGGTGAGCCAATCACCATCTATGGCAAGGGCACGCAGACTCGCTCCTTCTGCTACGTCGACGATCTGGTCGGCGGCTTCCTCAAGATGATGGGCACCAAGGACTCCTTCACCGGCCCGGTCAATCTCGGCAATCCCGGCGAGTTCACCATCAAGGAGCTGGCTGAGAAGGTGATCAAGCTCACCGGCTCGCGCTCGAAGCTGGTCTATCGGCCCCTGCCGCAGGATGACCCGCTGCAGCGCTGTCCCGACATCTCGCTGGC
This sequence comes from Alphaproteobacteria bacterium, assembly GCA_016869415.1. Lineage (GTDB taxonomy): Bacteria > Pseudomonadota > Alphaproteobacteria > CACIAM-22H2 > CACIAM-22H2 > VGEI01. Next base: position 17,872 of record VGEI01000027.1, on the reverse strand, counting down.
GAAGAAGGTGCTGAAATGGAAGCCGACGATCGCCCTTGAGGAAGGCCTCAAGAGGACGATCGACTATTTCGAGAAGCGGCTGGTCGACGAACGTTCGGCGGTCAGGCCGGCGAAGAAACCCGCCACCCGCTCGCGATAGGCACCCCAGGTATAGGCCGCGGCTCGCCGGCGTGCCGAGGCGCCCATGGCCCGACGCCGCTCGGGATCGCGGTAGAGAAGCTCGATCCGTTCCATCAGGGCCTCGACATCGCGTGGCGGCACGATGAAGCCATCGACCTTGTCGCGGACGACAGAGCCGGTGTTGGGTGTCGCCACGACCGGCAGGCCGCTGGCCATTGCCTCGTAGGTGGCGAAGGCCGAACCTTCGTGGAGCGACGGATAGACGAAGAGATCGGCCTCGGCGAAGAGCCGATGGACCTCGTGGTAGGGCACGTGCGGCACGTGGCGGAAGACGCCGTCGTAAGGGGCGAAGGCCGCCTCGCTGCCGATGCGCCGGCCGACCAGCACCAGCTCGGCATCCGGCAGCTTGAGCCGGTTCACCGCCTCCAGCAGGTACTTGATGCCCTTGCGTTGGCTGAGACTTCCTACGAACAGGATGCGGAACTTCTGCCCGGACGGCTTCGCTGCCGGGCGGAAGCGCTCGCTATCGACACCGTAAGGGATGACTGCGATGCGCTCCGGCTTCGTGCCGCGGGCGATCAGCGTGTCGCGCACGTACTCCGAGGGGACGAGCACGCGGTCGGCTTCAACCGCTTCGATTCGGCAGCGCTCGACGATCCAGTCGGGCGGCACGACCAGGGTTTCGGCGAACTCCGGCGCCTGCTCGCCTTCCTCGCGGAACACCTCGATACCCGCTTCGATATGGCCGATCACCTGGTTGAGGACGGACAGGCTGCCGACCTCGCGCGCGGCCCGCTGGCTGAGTAGCGCCGACGAGTCATGACCGACGACAAAGGCAGGTTTCTCGCGCCGCACACGCGCCGCCACCCAGCGGTCGAAGATCTCGTTGCGCCAGCCCACAACCCGGGCCAGCGGTTCCGGCGCCAGGCCGAGCCGGTTGAGGGCGACATAGGCGATCTCGGGGCTGGCGAGGAAGCGCAGCCGTGCCGGATCGACGCCCTTGTGCGAGCGGCGTTTTAGCTCGCGCTCGATTGCGGCACGGCGGCCAGGCGGCAGCAGCCGCGCGAGGCGCGCCGCCAGGCCGCTCTCGGTATAGAAGAACCCGGTGTCGAAATCGGTCGGCAAGCCGCTCGCCTGCAATGCCGCCACCAGCTCGTAGGCGAGATGGTTCGAGCCGGGGTGGTGCACCAGCACGGACGGGTTCACGGGCGCACCCGACGAAGGAGATCCCTGGCGAGCGTCCAGTCATCGGCCGTTGGCCGGAACAGAGTCAGCACCTGCAGGCCGAGGCTGCGCTGCAGCGAGACGGCCATCACGGCAGCCGCCACGACATTGGCCGCGACCAAGCTCCAGGCGGCACCGACAATGCCGAAGGACGGCAGCAGGAGAACGAGAGAGAGGGAAGCCGCCGCCAGACCGGCCGCCTCAGCCCGGACGATGACCAACGAGCGGTCCCAGGCCTTGAGCGCGCTCATGAACAGAATCTTGGCGCCCGCCGCCGGCAGGCCGATCAGCATGATGTTGGCGACCGTGGCGGCGCGCCCGAACGGCTGGCCGAAGAGCAGTGGGATCAGCCAGGGATTGAGCGGCAGGAGGATGGCCGTGCAGACGATGGTCACGGCGAGGGTGAAGCGCAGATAGCGGCCGAAGACCACGGCCTTGCCGCCCAGCTCCGCCTGGTTGCTGATTTTGGGGAAGGCGAGGTTGCCCAGCGTCTGGGCGAGGATCAGCGGACCGTTGGCGACGGTCAGCGCCACGACATAGAGGCCTAGCTCGGCATGCGGCAGCCAGAGCGCGACCAGCGCCTGATCGACCTTCTGGCGCGCCGAATTGAGCAGCTCGCCTGCATGGACCTTGGCGCCGTAGACGACCAGGCCATGTAGGGTCTGGCGGTCGGTCGCCACGCCGATCCAGCCGCGGCGTGCCAGCAGGACCAGCCCGACGACCAGCGATATGCCGATACCGGCGAGGTTGGCGATGGCGAAGCCCGCGACGGTGGCGTGACCGGTCCACCAGGCGAGGCCAATGAACAGCAGATAACCGAGGGCCACCGCGCCGCGCAGCAGGTTCCAGACGACGATATCAAGCTGCCCCTGGAAGATCGTGGCGGCGAACAGCGAGGCGAGATAGAGCGGGATGAAGGGCACGAGATAGGCGAGCGCCAGCTCAAGCGTGCGGGCGCTATCGGTGATGACCAGCGGCTCGACCACGAATCCCACGGCAATCAGAATCACGGACAAGATGACAGTGATCAGTGCCGCCGCGGCGAACAGCGAGCGCGGCGAGACGGCGCCGGTAGCGGCGCGGTAGAGCAGGGCGTCCGACAGCCCAATGATGCCGAATTCGACGATCAATCCGGCCCACAGCATGATCTCAGCGAGCTCACCGCGTCCCTCGGGCAGCAGCAGCCGTGCCGCCAGCAGGCCGGTGGCGATGTTGGCCGCCTGGATCATGCCGGTGGCGGCGAAAGAGACGGAAACGTCCTTCATCGTGCGGCCTCGGCCCTGAAGCCTGGGCAGGTGGCGGCCAATGCTCCGCGCAGGCCGGCGATGTCTTCGGCGAAGCTCCAGCGCTCGACGATCTCGAGGCTGCGTCGGCCCATCGCCACCAGTCGCTGCGGGTCGTTCAGCACGTCCCGCAGGGCGCGCGCCAAGTCCGCGGCCTCGTTGACCTGGAACAGGGCGCCATTCTCGCCGGGGCGCACCAGGTCGGCGGCTGCACCCACGCGGTCGCTGGCGACGACGGCGCGGCCGGCACACATGACTTCGTTGATCACCAGACCCCACGATTCCTGCTGCGAGGGCAGGACGAAGACATCGCAGAGATCGTACCAGCGCGGCAGCTCGGCCTGTGGCTGAAAGCCGGCAAAGCGAACGGCATTCGGCGCGACGGTCGTCGCCTTGCCCTCAAGAAAGGCGCGCATCGGGCCGTCGCCGACGAACACCAGATAGGGTTGGCGCAGCGCCGGCTCATCCCGGATGCGGGCGAAGGCCTCGAGCAGCAGATCCGGCCGCTTGCGCTCGATCAGCTTGGCGGCGAAGAGGATCACAGGCCGCCCGGGTTCGAGGTTCAGCTCGGCGCGCATCTGCGCGTGCTTGAGAGCTGCCGCTTCGGCCCCTCTGCGGAAATGTGCGTTGTCGACGGCGTAGGGCATGTCGAACAGCCGCGCCGCTGGTACGCCGTTCTCCAGGTAGTACTGCCGGTTGAGGCGTCCGATCGGCAGGAAGGCGTCGACCCCGCGTGCCAGCGCGGCAAAGAACAGACGCTTGGCAGCGGCCTTCAGCAAGCCGCGCTCGGCCGAGATCGAGGTAGCTTCGTCGCGCAGCAGCACCTTGAGGCCGCGGCGCCTGGCTGCGGCGATCGCCGCCCAGTGGAAGGCACGGGCATAGCCGTGGACCCACAGCGCGTCGAAACCCTGCAGTCGCTTAGCCAACCCATAATTGATGGGACGCCAGAGGTCGAGCGGCGGCTGCGTGCCTTCGGGCGCGGCGAAGAGCTGCGGCAGTACCTCGTGCCGGTAGCCTTCGAGCAGCGGCACGTCCCACTGGATGGTGCGCCCGAATTCACCGGCGGTGAAGGCGTGGGCGGAGAAATCGCTGCCGAAGAAGGCGGTGAAGTCGATATCCGGCTCGGCCGCGACCCGGCGCAGCAGCGGCGCCTGATACTGGATGGGGTGCGTGACGAGGTAGGCGAGGCGCAGGCGTCGCATGGTCAGGGCCGGCGCATCGCAGCGGTCAGGCGGCCTTCGCGTGCTGTTCGTAAACCAGCTTCGCCCAGCCGCGGAAGCCGCGAGCCTCGGCGGCGGCCTGGCTCGCGGTCTCGCCCTGCACCCATTCGCGCACCGGCACGACGAAGCCCGTCTTGGCGCGGTGGCGGATCTCGGGCGGCAGCGGCGTGCGGCAGGTGTCGGCCATGTCGCCCTTGGAGGGAGGCGCTTCGCTGGCCAGCAGCGGCGCCAGCCGCGCCAACAGCTCGACATCGACGAAAGGCACGCGGATCTCCAGCGAATGCGCCATGCCTGCCCAGTCGGAATCGCGCAGCAGCTGGTTGCGCATGTACCAGGCGATCTCCAGCGCCGTGACCTTGAGTCGCGGGCTCTCCAGCCCGGCGATGTCGCGCTCCAGCCGGTCGACTGTGGCCAGCTCCGCCAAGCCCTCGTGCGCCATCTCCGGCGGCAGCAGGTCGGCCATTTCCCATGGCATGAACAGGCAGCGCCGCAGCATGTAGGCGCCGGCGAAACCGGTGCCGTACTCGAGCAGCCCCGGATACTTGGGCGGCACGAGATTGCGCAGCCAGGGCGCGGTCGCCCGCCTGATGGCGCGGCCAAACGATTCGAGCCCGGCGAAGGGCCCGAGCATGCGCACGAGCTGTGGCACCTGACGGAAGCTGGGATAGCCGGCGAAGATCTCGTCGCCGCCCAGCCCGGACAATGTCACCTTCAGGCCGGCCTCGTGCGCCGCCTTGGCGACGAAATAGGTGTTGGTGCCGTCGATGGACGGTTGATCCATGGCCTCCATCAGGGCAGTGCGTTCTTCGGCGAACTCGCAGCCGAGGACCCAGCGGGTCGTGTGGTGCGTGTGGCGCTGCTGCGCCACCAGCTCGGCCAGGCGTGTCTCGTCGTTCTCTCGGCCCTCGAACTCGCGGAAGCCGAGCGTCAGTGTGCGCAGGTTCCTGGCGCCGTCTTCGGCGGCAAGGGCGGCGATCGTCGTCGAGTCGAGACCGGCCGAGAGGAAGACGCCGACCGGCACGTCGGCCACGAAATGATGGCGCAGGCTGTCGATCAGCGCCTCACGCAGCAGCTCGCGTCGCGCCTCGGCCGAGGCGGACAGCGCCGGCGCGCTGGTCAGCGTGTCGATCAGCGACCAGTAGGCGCGCGGCGCCCGGACGCCGCTGCGGTCGATCCACTGCGTGTGCCCCGCCGGCAGGGAGCGGATGCCGCGGTAGAGAGTGTAGGGCTCCGGCACGCTGCCCCAGAGGAAGAAGCCGACATGCCCCGCCGGGTCGGGGCGCGTGTCGACCGTGGGGTCTGCCAGCAGGGCTTTGACCTGGGAGGCGACGCGCAGCGTCTTGCCGTCATCGGCGGCATAGAGCGGCTTGATGCCCAGCGGGTCGCGGGCCAGCAGCATGCCGCCGCGCCGCTCGTCCCACAGGACGAAGGCGAACATGCCGCGCAGGCGCTTGACGAAATCCGGGCCGTCGCGGTCGTAGAGCTGGAGGATGACCTCGGTGTCAGAGGACGTGCGGAAAGTCCGGCCCTGCCCGATCAGCTCGTCGCGCAAAGCTTTGTAGTTGTAGATCTCGCCGTTGAAGACGATGTGCAGGCGGCCGTCATGCACCATCGGCTGATCGGCGATCGCACGCAGGTCGATGATCGACAGCCGCCGATGGCCCAACGCCACGCGACTGTCGGCCGACAGCCATTCTCCCGTGCCGTCGGGTCCGCGCAGAGCCATGCGCTCGCGGATCGCCCGCAGCGCAGGCAGGGTGACAGGGGTCGCCCCCGGACCGTAGGCAAACAGGGCCGCGATGCCGCACATCTACTTCACCGCCACGGCGATCAGATTCATAGTCAGCACGCGATATTCCGGCATTCCGGTCTCGACCACCAGCGCGAAGCGCAACAGGCAACGGACCACGCGCCAGAGGACGGCACGAACGGCGCTGGTCAGGCCGCGCACGGCCGGCGGATCCTCATGGAACGCGGCCTCGCGGAAGCCCGAAGCGAGGAAGAGCTGGGTCAGCGATTCCGGGGTGAAGGCCTGCTCGTGGGTGAGATCTCCGTAACGCATGACGCCGGCGAAAGGCGAAAGCCCGTTCGGCGCATGGATGAGCCAGCGCCCGCCAGGCTTGAGGACACGGCGGACCGCATCCGTCATGTCGACCAGCTCGTCCTTGGTCAGATGCTCGATGACATCGTAGGCGACGACAGCGTCGAAGCTGGCTTCGGGCTCGGTGGCGAGTGCCGTCATCAGTTCGCTGTGCCGCACGCCGTCGATGCCCAGGCGTTTCGCCGCCGCGACCTGGGCCGGGCTGCCGTCGATGCCGCTGAGGTTGGTGTAGCCGGCCCGGCGGGCGAAATGCAGCAGCGCGCCGTGACCGCAGCCGAGATCGACGATTCGGGCGTCGCGCGCCGGCGGGAAATGCTCGGCGATGAAGCGCGCCAGCACCGGGCGCCTTCCCTCTAGGCCGGCCAGCGTCTCGGGAGCGAGCGAGCTCGACGCCGCCTTGACATAGTCGCCGTAGATCCGTTCGCGATAGCGCATCATCCCGTCCCGGCCAGCCGCTGCAGCAGTTTGCCCTGCTGCTCGACAAAACGCTCGTACTTGAACACCCGGTCGACCATGGCGATGCCGTTGCGGCCCATACTTTCGGCGAGGCCCGGCTCGTCGGCGAAACGGCGCAGACAGGCGGCCAGTGCATCGGCGCGCGACGGGTCGATGGCGATGCCATTGGGGCTGGTGGAGTCGATGGCCTCGACCGAGCCGTCCTCGTTGCCGCAGACGAAGGCGGTGCCGCAGGCCGAGGCCTCGATCAGGCCGAGCGGCACGGCCTCGCCCAGGCCCGGGCCGCCCTTGGCCACCAGTATCGCCGCGTCGGCGCAGGCGTAGAGGAAGGGCAGCGCGTCCTGGTCGACCAGGCCGAGGAATTTCACCTGCTCCCCGACGCCATGCCGGCGGACATGCTCCTCGATCGCCGGCCTGTCCGGTCCCGCGCCGACGATGAGGTAGAGGTACCGCGGATCGTTGAGCTGCTTGAGGGCCTCGATGGTCTGGCGATGACCCTTGTTGTTGTTGGGCGGCCCGGCCATGTGGGCGACGGTGATGGCGATCACCCTGCTATCGAGACCCGAGAGGCCGAAGCGCCGCTCGACCTCGCACCGCGCTTCTTGTTTCACGATGGGCCGGAAGAATCCGGTGTCGACCGGATCGTAGAGCAGACCGGTCGGCGGAACCTTCGTATGGAACTGGGGCAGGTTGTCGATGGTGTACCGGCAGTCGGCGATCACCAGATCGGCCTGTGCAAAGGCGTATTCGCGCAAGGCCGGCAGGCGGGTGAGGATGTCGACGTTGTAGACGTTGAACCCGTAGGGCGTGCCGCGCAGTGCGCGCGCCACCCGGCCGAACATGGCGAGGTAGACATGGTTGGTGAATACCAGGTTGTACTGCCGCCGCGGCAGCAGCACGGCGCCGAGCAGCGCGCCGACCACGCCGGCGCGGCCGGCAAAGGGGATGTGGCGGTCAGCGTGGCCGGGATTGAAGACCTTCTCCTGCTTGTCGACTGAGATCACCTCGACGCTGTGGCCGAGGTCGCGCAACGCGCGCAGCTGATGGCGGGTGTAGGTGGCGATGCCGCCGACGCCGCCGACGTCAAAGCCGAAATAGAGGATATGCATGGGGAATGTTACAGGGTCGCGCGGCAACCGGCCGAGAACGCCGGGGGCGGGGGGATTATTCCTTAAAATACGGCGGTTTGGCGGCGCCAACAACCGGGCTGGCTAGCCGGCCTTGACCGCCACCGCCAGCAGCAGCTGGGAGAAGATCGCGTCAGTCTCGCCGGTTTCGGCGGCCAAGACAACGCGGGCAAGGCTGCGGACAAGCTTCCAGACGACCCAGCGCGCGGCACTGGCGGCGCCGTGCACCACCGGCGTGTCCTCGAAGCAGCGCACCTCGGCGAAGCCGCAACCCCGCATCAGTTGGTCGATCGAGGCGCGGGTGAAGGCGCCGGTCGCCAGGTAATCCCAGTAGCGCATGCGCGCCCCGAACAGCGCCTCGCCGTTGGGCACGTGGACGATCCAGCGCCCACCGGGCCTGAGCACGCGATGCACCTGGTCGGCGATGTCGAATTGCCGCTGTGGCGTGAAGTAATGCAGGAGGTCGAAGAGGATCACCACGTCCTGCGAGGCGTCGGGCGTCGTGGCGAGCGCGGCATCGAGATCGCCGAGACGCACGCCCTTGACGCCGATCTGCAGGGCGGCGGCGACCTGCTCGGGGCTGGCGTCGACGCCCTGTAGGTTGGCGTAACCGGCGCGCGTCGCGGCCCACAGGATGGCTCCGTGGCCGCAGCCGAGGTCGAGAATCGCTGCCTGCCGGTCGGCCGGGAAATGGTCGCGCACCAGCCGATCGAGGTAGGGCCGGCGGCGCTCAAGCCCGGCCAAGGCGCCCGAGACGCTGGTGTGCGTGGAGACGTACTGGGCCAGCAGCCGGGTGCGATAGTCGGGCTTGGACATGGCCGGAGAATAGACAGAATAACCAATCCGGTCATACCGTTATCTGGCTGAACCGGTATAGATTGCGGGGCCATTTCCCCGCCCTCGGAGCCCCCTATCCGCATCTTGCATGTCATCGCTTCGCTGGCCGCGCGCACCGGCGGTCCTGCCAAGGCGGCGCTTGATATGGCGCGGGCTGTGGCGGCGTTGGGCCACGAGGTGGCGATCTACACGACGGACCGCGAACTGGCGCCCGGGGAAGCGGATCGCCTTGCCGAGCAGGCCGGCCCGGCGACCGTGCGCGTCTTTCCGCAGCACTTCCCGCGGACGCTCGGCACCTCGTTTGCGCTGGCGCGGACGCTGGGCGAGGCGGTGCCGCGCGCCGACATCGTGCATCTTCATTCGCTTTACCTGTTCCACACCTGGGCGACTGCCCGGCTCTGCCACCGCCACTGCGTGCCCTATCTGCTGCGGCCGCACGGCACACTCGACCCCTTCCTGTGGAAGCGCCATCGCGGCCGCAAGGCGGTGATTGAGGCGCTGTTCCAGAACCGCGTGCTGCGTCAGGCGGCGGCACTGCACTACACCGCCGAGGAGGAGATGCGCCTGGCCGAGCCCTATGCGCAAGGTGCGCACGGCATCGTCGTGCCCAACGGACTCGACCTCGCGCAGTACGCCACGCTGCCGCCGCAAGGCACGTTCCGTGCGCGCCATCCCGAGATCAGCGGGCGGCGCATCGTGCTCTTTCTCAGCCGCCTGAATTTCAAGAAGGGCCTTGATGTCCTGGTCCCGGCCTTCGCCCGGGCGGCGAAAAATCACGCCGATCTGCATCTGGTGATCGCCGGGCCCGATGACGGCATGGAAGCGGCGGCGCGCGGCTGGGTCGCCGCCGAGGGTATCGGCGGGCGCACCACCCTGGTCGGCATGCTCGATCACGAGGCCAAGCTCGCCGCCCTCCGCGACGCCGCAATGTTCGTTCTGCCTTCCTATTCGGAGAATTTCGGCATCGCCATCGTCGAGGCCATGGCCTGCGGCGTTCCAGTCGCCATCTCGGACAGGGTCAATATCTGGCGCGAGATCGAGCAGGCGAAGGCCGGGCTGGTCGGGCCGCCAGATGTCGACACGCTGGCCCGGCAGATCGAATCCCTCGCCTCCGATCCAGCCGCCGCCGCGCGCATGGGCAGCCAGGGCAAGGCTCTGGCTGCCGAGAAGTTCTCCTGGGCCGCGATTGCACGCCAACTCGAGACCGTGTATCGCTCGCTCGCCCGCCCGGAGCGCCGGAATTCCTGATGCCGATCTCGGTCATCGTCCTCACCTTCAACTCGCAGGCCACTATCGGCGCGACGCTGGAGAGCGCGCGTCGGGTCAGCGACGATATCCATGTGGTCGACTCTTTCTCGACCGACCGCACGCTGGAGATTGCCCGTCTTGCCGGCGTTGAGGTCGTCCAGCACCCCTTCGAGAACTACGGCGCCCAGCGCAACTGGGCGATCGCCGGCCTGCCACTCAAGCACGACTGGCAGCTCCATCTCGATGCCGACGAACGGCTGTCGGACGAGCTCGTCGCCGTGCTGCAGGGTCTCACCCGCACCGGGCAGTCACAGGACATCGTCGGCTACTACATCCCGCGTCTCGTGCATTTCCACGGGAAACCGCTGCGCCATGGCGGCATGTATCCGATCTACCATCTGCGTCTTTTCCGGCGCGGCCGCGGCCGCTGCGAGACGCGCAAGTACGACCAGCATTTCCAGGTCGACGGGCCGACGGAAAATCTAGCCGCACCGATGATCGACGATATCCGGCTGCCTTTGGGTGAGTGGACGGCGCGTCACAACCGATGGGCTGACCTGGAGGTCGAGGAGATCCTCAATCCCGACAGTGCCGCCATTGCCGGCGGCTCGGGCAATCCGGTGGCCGAAAAGCGCTCGCAGCGCGACTTCTATTACCGTCAGCCGCTGTTCTTACGTGCGTTCCTGCTTTTTCTCTATCGCTATATCTGGAAGCGGGGCTTTCTTGACGGCACGGAAGGCCTGATCTTCTACGTGCTGCAGACCTTCTGGTTCCGCTTTCTGGTCGACGCCAAGCTTTACGAGCGCCGTAAGGCCAAGGGCGCCTGATGAGCGACCCCTGTCTTCTTTGCGGGGCCGGCACGCACCCGGTCCTGACCCATGTGCGCGATAACCGCTTCGGTTCGCCGGGAGAGTGGGCGATCCTGCGCTGCGGCGTGTGCGGGCTTGAGCAGACTTCGCCACGGCCGACCGGGGCACAGCTCAAGACGCTCTACGAGACCTACTACAACTACGGCGGCGAGAGCGGCACGACCTACACCGGCTGGCGCGAGAAGCTGCTGATGTCGCCGCTCTACCGGCTGTTCCTTAAGCTCGACGGCGATGTGTCCTTCCACACTGAGCCCGGCAATGGCGGCCGATTGCTCGATGTCGGCTGCAACGAGGGGCGTGGCCTCGTGCTCTACCGCCGCAACGGCTTCAAGCCGGAAGGCCTTGAGCTCAACAGCCGCGCTGCCGAAGTAGCGCGCAGCCGAGGCTTCATGGTCTACGAGAGCGATATCGCTGCTCTGCAGCCCTCGCTGGCCTTCGATCGCATCGTGCTCTCGAACGTCCTCGAGCACGCACTTGATCCCCGGGAGATGCTCGGCCATATCCGGCGCCTGCTTGTGCCTGGGGGCGAGGTGTGGATCAGCCTGCCGAACAGTCGCAGCGCCTGGCGCTCGCTCTTCGGCCGTCACTGGGTCAACTGGCACCTGCCGTTCCACATTGTACATTTCGACGCCGCGACCCTGCGCCGCGCGCTGAGCGAGACCGGTTTCACCGTGGTCGAGGAGCGCCAGGTGACCCCGGCCCTCTGGGTGGCGCTGTCGATCATTGCCGCTGTGTTCCCTCATCAGCCGAGAATGCAGCGCGTGGCGCCGTTGGTCGCCGGCCTGATGGGGATCGCCCGCGGCCTGCTTTTCCCGCTGCTCTGGCTGGGCAACCGGGCGGGGCGGGGCGACTGCCTCGTCGTCAAAGCGCGGCGCGCTTAGATGAAGATCTTCGTCCACGATTCAGGGCACGCCTTCCCCATCCAGCTGTCGCGCGAGCTGGCGCGGCGCGGGCACGAGGTGCTGCACCGTTACGCCGCCTCTATGGCCATGCCGCGCGGGCCGATGGCACCGCGTCCTGACGATCCCGCGAGGTTCAACGTGCGCGGCCTGTCGATCGGACGAGCCATCGAGAAGTATCGCTATATGCAGCGCGTGCTCGACGAGCGTGCCTACGGCCGGCTGCTGGCGCGCGAGATCATAGCGTCTCGGCCCGATGTAGTGCTCGGCGGCACCTCGGCCAGCGATATCCAGGCCGCGGCGCAAGCCGCCTGCCGGCGGCTTGGCATCGGCTTCGTCTTCTGGGCCCAGGATCTCAATGCCATCGCCATCGACCGGTTGCTTCGCCGCCGTGTGCCGGTGATCGGCGCTCTCGCCGGGCGCTACTACTTGGCGCTCGAGCAGCGGCTGATGCGGCGCAGCGACGCAGTGGTGGTGATCTCCGAGGACTTCCTGCCGGCGCTTGAAAGCTGGGGCCTCTCGCGCGATCGCGTGCACATCATCGAGAACTGGGCGCCGCTCGACGATCTGCCTCCGCGCCCGCGCGACAACGAATGGGCAAGAGAACACGGCCTGACCGACAAGCTCGTGTTCCTCTACTCCGGTACCCTGGGCCTGAAGCACAATCCCGATCTTCTGCTGCAGCTGGCCAGGCACTTCGCGCTACGGCCGGAGATTCGCGTCGTCGTCGTGTCCGAGGGGCTGGGAGCGGACTGGCTGCGCGAACGGGCAAGCGCCGCACCGAATCTCGTCCTGCTACCCTATCAGCCCTTCGAGCGGCTACCGGAGGTCATCGCCAGCGGCGATGTCCTGCTCGCCATCCTCGAGCCCGACGCCGGCGCCTTTTCAGTGCCGTCCAAGGTGCTGACCTATCTCTGTGCCGGGCGGCCGATCCTCGGCGCCATTCCGTCGGAGAATCTCGCCGCCCGGGTGATCGCTAGGGCTCGGGCCGGTAGCATCGTGCCGCCCGACCGCGCCGATGCTTTCGTGGCCGCGGCCGAACGGCTGGCTGGGGCGGCTGAGGAGCGTAAAGCCTTGGGAAACAACGCGCTGGACTACGCGCACAAGACCTTCGATATTCGCGCCATTGGCGACCGTTTCGAGGCGATTCTCGCTTCCGCGCGCCGTTCTTAAGGCCTTTGTATGAGCTTCGATCTCGACCGTTTCTATACCAGCGAGTTTGCCGAGCACGATACCATACAGAAGGCGACGGCTGCTGCCGTGGGCAACGAGTTCAAGCGCCTGGTCGAAGCCAGCGTCATCTGCATCAAAGGCGGCAACAAGATCCTGTTCTTCGGCAATGGCGGCTCGGCCGCGGACGCCCAGCACCTGGCGACCGAACTCACCGTGCGCTACATCACCAACCGCACGGCGATCGCCGCGATCGCGCTGACCACCGACACCTCTGCGCTCACCGCCATCGGCAACGATCTCGGCTTCGACGTTCTGTTCTCGCGGCAGATCGAGGCGCTGGGTAAGCCGGGCGACCTCGCCCTCGCCATCACCACCTCGGGCCAGTCGCCCAACATCCTTAAGGCGCTGGAGACGGCGCGCCGCATGAAGCTGGTCACCGCGGCCCTGACCGGCAAGGGCGGCGGCGAGCTGGTCAAGCGCAGCCTTGCCGACATCGCGCTCGTCGTGCCGTCGAAGACCACGGCGCGCATCCAGGAGATGCACATCACCCTCGGCCAGATGCTCTGCGGCGCACTCGAAAAAGCGCTCGGCTACGTGGACTAGGCGATGACCCTTAACGCCGACCTCGTCGAGCTGGTACCCCGCCTCGCCCAGGCGCGCGTGTTGTGCGTCGGCGACGTGATGCTCGACCGCTTCGTCTACGGCCATGTCGACCGCATCTCACCCGAAGCGCCGATCCCGGTGCTGAGCGTCGAGCGCGAGATCGCCATGCTCGGTGGGGCGGGGAACGTGCTGCGCAACCTGGTGGGCTTCGGGGCGCACCCCGAGTTCGTCTCGGTGGTTGGCCGCGATGCGGCGGGGCGCGAGATCGCCACCCTGGTCGGCCAGCTCGCCAATGTCGAGCCGCACCTGATGACCGACGCGAAGCGCGAGACGACGATCAAGACGCGCTACGTCGCCGGCAGCCAGCAGCTGCTGCGGGCCGACCGCGAGACGGTGAGCGAGGTCAGCCCCGCCATCGCCGACGACATCGCCCGCGTGGTCGGCGCGGCGATCGCCGATTGCGGCATCCTCGTGCTCTCCGACTATGCCAAGGGCGTGCTGACGCCGCCCTCGATCACCGCGATGATCGCGGCGGCGCATCGTGCCGGCAAACCGGTGCTGGTCGACCCCAAGGGCTACGACTACAGCCGCTACCGCGGCGCCACGCTGCTGACGCCGAACCGGCGGGAGCTGGCCGAAGCCGTGCAGCTTCCGACCGCTACGCCGGCGGAGGTGGTCGCCGCCTCGCTCAAGCTGATCAAGCTCTGCCAGCTCGAAGCGGTGCTCTGCACGCTGGGCGCCGACGGCATGAGCCTCGTGCTGCGCTCGGGCGAATCGCACCTGCTGCCGGCGGTGGCGCAGGAGGTGTTCGACGTCTCCGGCGCCGGCGACACGGTGGTGGCGACCCTGGCCGCCAGCCTCGCCAGCGGGCTGTCGATGCTCGACGCGGCGCGTCTCGCCACGGTGGCGGCCGGAATCGTCGTCGCCAAGGTCGGCACGGCGGTCGCCTATGCCGACGATCTGATCCGCGCCCTGCACCACGAGGACATCGCCACCGGCGAGCGCAAGGTGGTGACCCTGCCGCAGGCGCTCGACGTGGTGGAGAAGTGGCGGCGCCAGAACCTGCGCGTCGGCTTCACCAACGGCTGCTTCGACATCATCCATCCCGGCCATGTCTCGCTGATGAGCCAGGCCCGGGCCGCCTGCGACCGGCTGATTGTCGGACTCAACAGCGATGCCTCGGTACGACGCCTCAAGGGCGAGGGAAGACCCGTGCAGAGTGAGGCGGCGCGCGCCGCGGTGCTCTCCTCGCTGGCCAGCGTCGACCAGGTGGTGATCTTCAGCGAGGACACGCCGCTTGCGCTGATCGAGGCGATCAGGCCCGACGTGCTGGTCAAGGGCGCGGACTACACCGTCGACAAGGTCGTCGGCGCCGAGCAGGTCCGCAGCTGGGGCGGGCGCGTGCTGCTGGCCGATCTGACGCCGGGCCAGAGCACCACGGCGACGATCAAGCGGATGGTCCGCTGAACGGCGCATACCATCTAATGTAGTTAGACACATTGGACATAACAAGTGCCGTATTGCACATAATTTATCGCATTATATCAATGGGATGAACGGCGGCTCGCGGGCCGCCACATTAAAGACACAATGTCGTTAACGCCGGCCGCGGCCGCTCACGCGGCTTCGGTTTTCCGGTACTCGGCCAGCGCCGTGTCGACGCCCGCCCCGGGCTTCGCGGCGTAGCCCTGCTGGCGCAGCACCGCCTCGAGCGCGTTGAGGCAGATCAGCACGTTGCGCTTCTGGCAGCCGTAGCCCATCGTGCCGATGCGCCATATTTTCCCTTTGAGCGGTCCGAAGGATGTGCCGATCTCGATGCCGAAATCGTGCAGCAGGCTGTGGCGCGCCCACTCGCCGTCGACCTTCGCCGGGATGACGATGCCGGTGACGTTGGGCATCTTGTGCTTGAGATCGCCGAAGACTGCGAGTCCCATGGCCTGCAAGCCGGCGACCATCGCCCGGCTGGCCGTCTGGTGACGGGCGACGCGGGCCGCGATACCTTCCTCGAGCGCGATGCGCGCGCATTCGCGTGCCGCATAGAGCATCGAGGTCGCCTCGGTGTGGTGGTTGAGGCGCGATTCGCCCCAGTATTCCATCAGCATGGCGAGGTCGAAATAGTTGGACCGGATGACCGGGCCGTTGCCCTCGACCGCGCCCTCGACCCTAATGCCCTGCTCGACATGCTTGCGCGCGTTGACCGATGCCGCGACACGCTCGTTGAAGCTGATCGGCGCGCTGCCCGGCGGACCGGAAAGGCATTTCTGCAGGCCTGACGAGATGGCATCCACACCCCAGCGGTCGACGGCCACGTCCATCCCGCCGAGCGTGGCGGTGGCATCGGTGTAGACCAAAGCATCGTGCCGCCTGGCGATGGCGACGATGTCCTGCAGCGGCTGGGCCATGGTGGTCGAGGTGTCGCCGTGCACGCAGGCGATCAACCGCGGCCTGGTTTTCCTCGCCGCGTCCTCGATGGCATCAGGGTCGACGATCTGCCCCCACTCGGCCTCGACCGTATGGACATCGGCGCCGCAGCGCCGGGAGATCTCCGTCAGCAAATGGCCGAAGCGGCCGAATATGGGTACGAGCACACGGTCGCCGGGTGCGATCAGCGAGACCAGAATAGCCTCGATGCCGGCGCGCGCCGTGCCGTCGATCAGGAAGGTCCACTTGTTCTTCGTCTGGTAGACGCGGCGATAGAGCTCCATCGCCTCGTTCATGTAGGCGGTGAAGGCCGGGTCGAACTGGCCGAGCAGCGGCATCGCCATGGCGCGCAGCACGCGCGGATCGGCGTCGACAGGGCCGGGGCCCATGAGCAGGCGCGGCGGGGGATTAAGGTCGCCGAAGGGCATTGTCATGGCGGAGTACATAGCGGATCGCGGGGCCGGACGCCAACCGCGCCCCGCCGGCCTCTCGGGCGGACGCTTCGACGGTCACGATCTCGACGGCCCCGGCCGGCGGCCGGGCTCCCGGCCGACTTGCGGAGCGGCTCCGTTCGCAGGGGCCGGTCACCGGCCTCTACGATCGATCTCCAACTCTAAGCCCGGCTAGGTCGACCTTCACCATTCATTAGGGGTCGCGGAATACCCTCCGTCGCCCGCGACGCCTGCTCATGGCCCAATAAGGAGGCTCTGCGCGGAGAGCCTGCCAGGATCCGCCGATGGCTCTCGATCAAACTCCGGGCGCGACCGCTGCCGAAAGTACGACCGAATTCGGCCACCTCGACATTCTGATCGTCGACGACTCCCGTTTCATCCTCAAAGTGGTCGAAGATGCGCTCCGTCAGTTGGGCTTGGTGACGGTACGCAGCGCCGACGGCGGCCAGAAAGCGATCGAGCTCGTCAAGGAGCGTACCCCTGACGTGGTCATGGTCGACCTGAACATGCCGCAGATGGACGGCGTCGAGACGATTGCGGCCATCGCGCGTTCCGGCTGCCGGCCCAGCATCGTCCTGATGACGGCGGCCGATCAGGCGATCGTGAATTCGGTGTCGGACATCGTGCGCGAATACGACCTTCCGATGATCGGGCATCTGCCCAAGCGCTTCCGTCCGCCCGACATCGAGGCCCTGCTCCGGCGCCATATGGAGCGGCACGCCTCGGCCGCGGGTCCGTCTGCCGCGCCGCTCGAAGCCGATGAGGTGCGTGCGCTCCTGGCGCAGGGGAAGCTGACGCTGCTATATCAGCCCAAAGTCCGAATGTCCGACCGCCAGGCTATCGGCGTCGAATGCCTGGCCCGGATCGAGCATCCGTCGCGCGGCATGCTGCCGCCGCCCCTGTTCCTGCCGCCCGTTCTTGCAGCCGGCATGACCGGCGAGTTCGACAAGTGCGTTGTCAAGACGGGGCTGGCATGGCTCAAGGCCTTGGGCGACCTCGGAGTCGATATCTCGCTCAATCTCAATGTCTTCGTCGAGACCCTGCACGAGGGCTGGCTGCATGACATGCTCGTCCAGGCCTGCCAGTCGCTCGCTATCAAACCCGAACGGGTGGTGCTCGAGGTGGCTGAGACGCGGCTCATCACCGAGATGCGCGCCACGCTCGAGACCCTGTCCCGAATCCGCCTCAAGGGGTTCGGCGTGTCGATCGACGATTTCGGCGTCGGGGCGTCGAACCTGCAGCAATTGCGGCGCCTGCCCTGCACCGAGATCAAGATCGACCGTTCCTTCGTTTCCGCCGCCTGCAGCGAGGAACAGGCGCGCACGATTCTCGAGTCGAGCGCGAAACTCGGCCGCAGCCTCGGCCTCCATGTCCTCGCCGAAGGCGTCGAGACGCAGGAAGAATGGAACCTCGTCAAGGAATTCGGCTGCGACAGCGTGCAGGGCTATTTCATCGCGCGGCCCATGACGGCCGAGGCTTTCACCGAGTGGCTGATGCAGCACTGGCGTCAATAGAACGCCGCGCCGGTCTGACGAAGAACGGCCGGCAAATTCCGGCAACGCACAGGACGGCAGGCAAAGCGCCGTGCTGCACGGAGCGGACTAACCTACGGGTCTATCTGAGGGAAAATGGCGCGCCCGGCGAGACTCGAACTCACGACCTCTAGCTCCGGAGGCTAGCGCTCTATCCAACTGAGCTACGGGCGCCCTCGATTGGCGGCCGGACACTAACGGAAAGCCCGCTTCAGCGCAAATCCCAGTCTTTTCCTGGCGCGCGCAACTCGGCGTTTCGCGAAGCGAAAGCGCCTGTCCACGCCAGCCCTGCGCGCGCCGGAAAGAG
>VGEI01000026.1 GCA_016869415.1 Alphaproteobacteria bacterium | reverse complement strand
TCGGTCGGCGCGGGGTTGCCGCCTACAATCATCGCATACATGAGGACTTCCAAAGGAACGAGGGCCATCGGGGCGCTCCCGTGCAGATAAGTCTCCCAGGGGCTGATTCTAAGTTATCCACAGTTAACGAAGTGTTTAGGAAAATGAATGGTTAACTATAGGCGCCAGCCCGTGCTGCGGCGCAGCAAGAGCTTGCTTGCTAAGCAATTTTCTGGCGATAGAGCTGCATTGCGTTCCCGTGAGCCACCTTTCTCGCCAGTTCCGCGGGCAGGGCGTTAATGAAGCGGCGCACAGCGGCCGTCGGCGGCGGCAGCGTGCTGGCGTCGCGCCCGGTCGCCTGGTGAAAGAAGTCGCTGCCGACGACCGCCCGGTCAGGGAAGTCGCGGAGCAGATCGACCCAGGCCGGATTCGCCTGGCCGGCGGCGTCAAGCAGGCTGTTCTCGGCGACCACGCCGAAGGGGGGATGCATGGACAGGCTGAGGAACAGGTTCGGGTGACGCTCGAGCAGGCGTCGGGTCAGGGCAACCGTCCAAGTTCCGAGCGTATCGCGGCCCGCATGGGCCCAAACGATGCGTGCGCCGCGATTGTGGCCGAGCAGCCGCTCGAAGCCGTCGATATTCGCCGCCAGGACCCGCGGATTGGCGCTGCTGCGCTCCGCCAGCCGCGGCGGGGTCGGCATGTCCTGCGGAATCGGATCGAGATGGAGATCGATGGGAACATCGTAGCGCTGGGCGATATCCGCCAGAAGCCGCAAGAGGGGATGATCGGCGGTCACGGTTTCGTAGGGGTGCTGCGGAAAATATGAGACGTGATGCGCCGTGATCTCGCCGAAGCCGGCAGCACCGGCGCGGACGATGCGCTCCGCCGCCGCCGTGAAGTCGTGCCTGACGGAATCGGTCACCGGCACGTTTCGGTGCAGCATGGGATTGAGCGTGCCCCCACCGCCGAGAAAACCCAGACGATCGGCGTGGGGCTGGATCAGAGGCAGGAGGCTGTCGAAATCGTACGGCATGCGGCTTCCGGGCGGCTGCGGCGGCGGCATGAGCAGGGTGCGCGCGATCTCCAGGCGATCCATGGCTTCGAGCGCGGGACGCACGGCGTCGCGCAGGTCGCTCTGCGGCGTGCGGAGCAGATGGGCGTGAACGTCGAGAATCTTCGGGCCGCCCTGCGGAACGGGAGGCAGCCCCGATGGCCCGCCGCCGCGCCTTGGCTGGCCCCATGCGGGGCCCGTGTCGAGACATAAGGCGGCCATCATGCCGGCCAAGCCGCGCAGCAGGTCGCGGCGGCGGGGTGTCGTGCTCATCCCGAAGCCTTATCGCGCCGGCTTACCCAGCGAAAGAGCGGCAGGGCCGAAACGAGGACAAAGCCTAGGCGCAACGCGTGATGACCGGCAACGAAGGCCGCGTCGACTTGCAGAGCCAACGCGATAAGGCTCATCTCGGCGAGACCACCGGGGGCGAAGGCCAACACCACGGCGGCGCTGGGGAAGCCGGTGAGCGCGGCGAGCGCGTTGGCGAAGAGCACGGTCATCGTCAGCATGAACGCGGCCATGAGGGCGGCATGGCCGGCGACGGCGCGCAGCTTCCACAGCGAGGCGCCGGCAAAGCGCGTGCCGATCATCGAGCCAAGCACGACCTGGGCGATGGCCACCAGCAGGAAGGGCGGCGACGACTTGGTGAACTCGGCCAGGTGCAGGGCGGCACTGAACACCATCGGCCCGATGAGCAGGGCGGCGGGGATCTTCAGGCGGCGGGCGAGGAACGCGCCAGCGGCGGCGCAGAAGACGAGCATCAGGTAGTCGAGCGGTCGAACATCGAACAGGCCGACGCGGGCCGCCGGTGCCGCCGAGCCGATATCCGTGGTGAAGCGATACCAGAAGGGAATGGCGAAGACGACGATGAGCACGCGGGTGGCGTGAATCAGCGGCAGAATTTGCATGTTGCCGCCCTGCCGCTCGGCGATCAGCACCATCTCCATGAAACCGCCCGGCATGGAGCTGAAATAGGCCGTCGATGTGTCGTAACCGGCGACATGACGGAACCAAAGATAGGCGCCACCTCCGCAGACCAGGACCCAGAGCATGATGCCGAGCAGGGTGAGCGGCCACTGAATCATCCCGGCGACGACATCGGGGGTAAACGAGGCGCCCAGCAGCACGCCGATTACCGGTGTGGTGCCGTTGCGCATGGGGCGGGGCACCTTGACGTCCAGGCGGCAGAGTGCTGCCACCGTGACCGCGGACATGGAGCCGAGCATCCAGGGCAGCGGCAGCCGCAGCCAGTCGAAGATCGCGCCGCCGACGGCGCCGATGGCCAGCGCGAGCCCGACGGGAAGCAGGCGCTGCCAAAGCGGCGGCGCCGGCGTGGGCAGCGCGCCGACAGATTGAGGCTCGGGCGCCATCAGGCCAATGGGGTGCCTAGTTCACGTAGCGGCCGAGCCGTACCGCTGTCTGGCCGCGGGTGAGGCGCCGCGACGGCATGATCAGGACGCAGTTGTCATAGGGCGTCGTCACGGGCTGCGTGCCGTCGTGCCCGATCAGCGTGCCGCGCTTGGCCAGAACCTCGAGGCCGAGATAGTCGCCGGCGAAGGTGAAGCGGTCGGCCGCGATGGTGACGGCATCGGTCACCTCGATGACCTGCTGCGGGCCGGTGGGCCCGTAGCCGTATCTGCCGAGGATCGAACGGTCGACGACATCTAGCTTCACGAGGAAGCGTAGCGCGGTCTCCTTGGCGACGGCTTCGCTGGCCTTCTCCCAGTGCTGCCCGCATTCGACCAGCAGGGCGTTCCTCGGGCTCTGCGCGTCGCCGAAACCGCCGTAGTCGCGCATGCGCCTCCCGGCGGCGTGGCCTTCGTCGCTGACGACGGTCTGCGGCATGCCGATCTCGCGGGCGAAGCGGCGGCCTTTCTCCAGCGGGCCACACATCATCAGCGGCGCCGTCGCGTTCTGCATGGAGTGAATGTCGAGCAAGAAATCGGCCTGGTCGACGATCGGCCGCAGCTGGCGCGCCCGCTCGAGCTCGACGCTACGCTTGCTGCCATCGAGCTTCTCCGTCGACCAGACGCGATTGAAATCCTCGTCGACGAAACGCGAGGCGTTGGGGCTGGCGGAATCGAAGCGGTGATAGGCCGCAACATTGCAGAAGGCGAGGGTCAGCTTGCCGCGTTTTGGCCGGATCTCCTCGCGGAAGAGGAAATCGAGGGCGATGGCGCCGCACAGCTCGTTGCCGTGGACCACGGCGGTCATCAGGACATGCGGTCCTGACGAGCCGCTGTCGAAGGTGGTGACGTACGGAACGGCGGTGTTGCCGTTGCGGTAGCCGCTGATATCGGGCGCCTTCAGCTCAACCTTGTCGACCGGCTCGGACACGAGGCAGCACTCCGTTCGGTTACAGCATGCGCAGCGACCGTAGATCAGCCGCCAGGCGCTCGGGATGGGTGAAATGCAGCGCCCGGAGGCCTGCGGCTTTTGCAGCGTCGACGTTCTTGAGGGAATCGTCGATGAACACGGTTGCCGACGGCGTCAGGCCGTGGGTCTCGATCAGATGGTTGAAGATGCGTGGGTCCGGCTTTTTCAGCTTGATCCGGCCGGAGACCACGATGCCGCGGAAGCGCTCGAAGAAGGCAAAGCGCTTGAGTGCATGCGGGAAGGTCTCGGCCGACCAGTTGGTCAGACCGTAGAGCGGCACGCCGCGGGCGTGGAGTTGCTCGAGGAGCGCTACGGTGCCGTCGATCGCACCGGCCATCATCTCGTCGAAGCGCCCGTAATACGCCCGGATGCGGGTCTCCTGGTCCGGGTGCCTGGCAATCAGCTCCGCTTCGGCCTCGGCGATCGTGCGGCCGGCATCCTGGTGCTCGTTCCATTCCTGATTGCAGACCGTGGCCAGAAACCGTTCCATCGCGGCTTCGTCACCGTCGAACAGCTTGCGATACAGGTAGCGCGGATTCCAATCGACCAGGACGCCGCCGAAATCGAAAACGACAGTGGTGACGCGCTCGTTCATACCCGGACCCCGTAGCGCTCGATCAGCCGCCTGAGGAACGCTTCGCACTGGGCGATCTGGTCCAGGGCAACGAACTCGTTGGGCTTGTGTGCCTGATTGATGTCGCCGGGCCCGCAGACGACCGTGGGAATGCCTGCCTCCTCGAACAGCCCACCTTCGCAGCCGAAGGCCACCATGCCGGGCGGAGCGTTGTCGCCGGCGGCGGCACGTGCCGCCTGGACGATCTCGGCATCGCTGTCTGTGGCGAGGCCGGGAAAGCCCGAGATCTCCTGCCAGCTGAAGCCGGTATCGGGACTGATCCGGCGCATCTCCGGCTCGAGCTTGCTCTCGGCGAAGCGCCTGACTTCGGCGAAGAGCCTACGCGGATCCTCACCCGGCAGGTGACGAAACTCGAAATCGAAGGAACAGTCCTTGGGCACGATATTGAGAGCCGTGCCGCCATGGATGATGCCGGTGTGGACCGTCGTATGCGGAATGTCGAAATCGCGATCGAACGGCCCTTCCTCGGCGAAGCGCCTTCCCATGCGCGTCAGGAAGGCGATGGCCTCGGCGGCGTACTGGATCGAGTTCACGCCGCGCGGCGCGAGAGAAGAATGGCATTCGAACCCGCGTACCCGGCCGCGGAAGCTGAGCTTCCCCTTGTGCCCGCGGATCACCTTCATCGAGGTCGGCTCGCCGACCACACAGGCCACGGGGCGCAGGTTCCGCCGGTCGAGGTCGGCGATGAGGCGGCGCACGCCGACGCACCCGACCTCCTCGTCGTAGGAAAAGGCGAAGTGGATCGGAGTCTTGAGCGACGCCTTGGCGAACTCCGGCGCCAGGGCGAGGGCCACGGCGACGAAGCTCTTCATGTCGCAAGTGCCGCGCCCGTACAGGCGTCCATCCTTCTCGACAGCGGTGAAGGGCTCGGTGCTCCACTCCTGGCCGTCGATCGGCACCACATCGGTATGCCCGGAGAGGATGAGGCCCGGCCGGTCCCGTGGGCCGATGGTGGCGAAGAGGTTGGCCTTCGTACCGCTTTCGTCGAAGACCAGGGTCGATTCAACGCCAAGTTTGCCCAGATAGGTGCGCACGTACTCGATAAGAGGCAGATTCGAGAGGCGGCTGGTGGTGTCGAAACCGACCAGCGTTCGAATCATGTCTAGCGAGGCGCGACTGGGCGCTGGCATAAGCGAGGATGAGTGGAGGAGTATCGACGGGGCCGCTACTATGGCCGATAAATCCTTGATCGGCCAGCCCAGTTTCGCATGACGGGAATGCCATGAACGCACACTCCGGCAGACGTATCGCTCTCCTTGGAATCATCCTCGAAACCAACGCTTTCGCGCCACCGACGACCGAGGCCGATTTTCGTACCCTCTGTTATCTCGAGGGCGACGCCATGCTGGCGGAGGCGCGCAAGACAGCGCCGGCCATGCCCCTGGAAGTGCCGGGTTTCATGCGCTCGATGGAGCGTTTCGGTCCGTGGACGCCGGTACCCGTGATCGTGACGGCGGCCGAGCCCGGCGGGCCGATCGATCACGCCTTCTTTACCCGGGTGATGGCTGAGATGCGCGAGCGGTTGAAGGCAGCGGCACCGCTGGACGCCGTCTATATCGTCAACCACGGCGCCATGACCTCCACCGAGGAGCACGATCCCGATGGCGCGCTCTACCAGATGGTCCGCGAGGTGGTTGGCCCGGGTGTGCCGGTAGTGGCCACCGTGGATCTGCATGCCAACATTTCCGAGCGGATGGTCGACAGCGTCGATGCGCTGATCTCCTACCGCACGAACCCCCATGTCGATCAGGCGGAACGCGGTGCCGAGGCCGCCGAGGCGCTGGACTGGATGCTCAAGGGGGGCAAGGCGCGTTCGGCCTTCATCCGGTTGCCGATCACGCCAGCCAGCGTCACCCTGCTGACGGCGGCGGGGCCCTATGCCGACATGATTGCCGAAGGCCAGCGGCGAATGACCCCTGACATTCTCAACGTCTCGGTGGTCGGCGGTTTTGTCTTCTCCGATACGCCCAAGAACGGCATCGCGGTGATTGTCACTGCGCGCGGTGACAAGGCCAAGGCACAGGCTCTGGCGCTCGAACTGGCGCGCGGGGGATGGAAGGACCGTCAGCGCTTCATCAAGACGCTGACGCCGCTCGACGAAGCCGTGCGCCTCTCCGTCGAGACCGGCAGCGATCGGTCGCGGCCGGCGGTGATCTACTCGGACGCGGGCGACAATCCCGGCGGGGGCGGGCGGGGTAACACGACCTGGCTGCTCTCGGCGCTGCATCGGGCCGGCGCACGTGGGGTCCTGGTCGGCGTGTTCATCGATCCCGAGCTGGCCGCCGAAGCCCATCGCCTGGGCAAGGGGGCGGCATTCCGCGCTGTCTTCAACCGCAGCGGGGAAACAGAATTCTCCAAGCGCTTCGCCGCCACGGCGACGGTCAAGGCCCTGTCGGACGGCCAATGCATCGGCCGGCGCGGCATCTATGCCGGCCGCTCGATCGATCTCGGGCCGGTGGCGGCGCTCGGTCTGGACGGGGTAACCGTCGTGGTCGGCACACGGCGCAAGCAATGCGCCGACCCGATCCAGTTCGAATGCCTGGGCCTCGACATCGCCAACGCCCGGACGGTCGTGGTCAAGTCCCGCGGCCATTTCCGGGCCGGTTTCGACGAATTCTTCAGGCCGGAGCAGGTGTATGAGGTCGATACCGCGGGACTAACCTCCCCGGTGCTCGACCGTATCCCGTTCCGGCACCTGCCGCGGCCGGTTTTCCCTCTGGACAAGGGGGCCGGCTGGCAGGAACCGGCCTGGGCAACGAACCCGGCCGGAGCCTGAATTCCTACGCCGGCAGGCGGCTTGCCGAAGCCCGCCACTTCTGCGATCTTTGCTGAAACTATCGGGGCTTAAGGGTCTCCCCGGGGGCCGATAAGCGGGTCGAACCCGCGGCCGGGCTAGACAGGGGACGTGAGGAGGACATGAAGCGTAGCTATTTGCGCGGGCTCGCGGGCGCTTTTGCCGCGGCAATGATCTCGGTTGCCCTGCCGGCCGGGGCTCAGGATTTGACGATCGGTCTCGGTGCCAACGTCACCTCGATCGACCCGCACTTCCACAACCTGTCGCCCAACAGCAACGTGGCGACGCACTTCTTCAACAAGCTCATCGACCAGGACGAGCAGCAGAAGCTGATGCCCGGCCTGGCCACCGAGTGGAAGGCCCTCGACAACACGACCTGGGAGTTCAAGCTGCGGCGCGGCGTGAAGTTCCATGACGGCAGCGACTTCACCGCCGACGACGTAGTGGCGACGCTGAAGCGTGTGCCCTGGGTGCCCAACAGCCCGTCTTCCTTCCGCATCTACACCCAGGCGATCACGGCGCACGAGATCGTCGACCCCTACACGATCCGCTTCAAGACGGCCGCACCCTACCCTCTGTTGCCGACTGATCTGTCGACCATCTTCATCGTCTCTAAGAAGCACGAGCAGTCGCCGACTGGGGACTTCAACAACGGCAAGGCGGCCATCGGCACCGGACCGTTCAAGTTCGTCGAGTACGTCCCTGGCGACCGCATCGTCGGCGCGCGCAACGATGCCTACTGGGGCAAGAAGACCGACTGGGCGAAGGTGACGCTGAAGCTAATCACGAACAACTCGGCGCGCGTCGCGGCCCTGCTTGCCGGCGACGTCCAGGTGATCGAGGCAGTGCCGGCCACCGACCATGCCCGTCTGAAGACCAATGCAAACGTCAGTCTTGCGCAGATCGTCGGCAACCGGGTGATCTATCTGCATGTCGACAGCTTCCGCGATCAGACGCCGCACGCCACCGACAAGGCGGGTGCGGTCCTGCCCAACAACCCGCTCAAGGACGTGCGGGTTCGCCGCGCGCTTTCGAAGGCGATCAATCGCCCGGCGATCAGCGAGCGTATCATGGAAGGCCTTGCCATTCCGGCCGGCGGGGTTCTGGCCGAGGGCTTCTTCGGCTCCAGCCCGAAGCTCAAGCCTGATGCCATGGATCCCGAGGGTGCCAAGAAGCTGCTGACCGAGGCCGGTTATCCCAACGGGTTCGGCCTGACCATCCACGGGCCCAACGACCGCTATCCGAACGACGAGAAGGTTCTGCAGGCCATCGGGCCGATGTTCAACCGTATCGGCATCGATACCAAGGTGGTGACCTTGCCCTGGGCGACCTTCGCCTCGCAGGGCAGCGCGCCGAACTACGCCTACAGCCTGATGCTGGTCGGCTGGGGGGCGGGAACCGGCGAGGCCTCCTCGCCGCTGCGCTCGCTGCTGATGACCGTCGGTCCGGGGCGGGGCGGCTCCAACCGCGGACGCTACTCCAACCCGAAGGTGGACGAGCTGATCAACCAGGCTCTGGCGACAGTCGACGACGCCAAGCGCGACAAGCTGCTGCAGGAGGCAACCGAGGTGGCCATGGCCGATGTCGGCCTGATCCCGCTGCACTACCAGATCAACGTCTGGGCGACCCGCAAGGGGCTGACCTACAAGCCGCGCGCCGACGAGTACACGCTGGCGATGTCGGTATCGCGGACGAACTGACGGTAGGGCGGATGCGGGCGGCTTCGCTCTTCAAGGCGGGGCCGCCGCATCGCCGCCCGGAGGTCGAATGACCGTCTTCATCATCCGGCGGCTGATGCAGACTGCGGTTGTGCTGGCCGTGATGTCGCTGCTCGTCTTTGTCGGCGTCTTTGCCATCGGCGATCCGACGGCCATCCTGGTCTCGCCCGATTCCGACCAGATCGAGCGCGATCGCGCCATCGCCGCGCTCGGTCTCGATAAGCCGCTGTGGGAGCAGTATCTGTACTTCCTCTACGGCGCATTTCGCGGCGACCTGGGCAAATCCTTCGTCTTCAACATGCCGGCGCTGCAGCTGATCATGCAGCGCCTGCCGGCGACCCTGGAGCTGGCCTTCGCGGCGCTGGTCATCGCGCTGGTCGCGGGTATCCCGCTCGGCATGTACGCGGGCTACCGGCCGGAATCACCGGTCTCGAAGACGATCATGGCCGGCTCGATCCTTGGCTTCAGCCTGCCGACCTTCTGGGTCGGGTTGATGATGATCATGGTCTTCGCCGTCCAGCTGGGATGGCTTCCCTCCACGGGACGGGGCCAGGTCGGCACGATCTTCGGCATCACCACCAGCCTGGTCACGCTCGACGGGCTCGCCCATGTCCTGCTGCCGGCCGTCAACCTGGCCCTGCTCAAGCTGTCGTTGGTCTGCCGTCTGGCGCGGGCCGGCATGCGCGAGAACCTGCTGATGGACTATGTGAAGTTCGCTCGCGCCAAGGGTTTGAGCGCGCGGCGCGTGGTGCTGGTCCACGTCTTCAAGAACATCCTCATCCCGCTGGTCACGGTGACCGGGCTCGAACTGGGCAACCTGATCGCTTTCTCGGTGGTCACCGAGACTGTCTTCGCCTGGCCGGGCATGGGCAAGCTGATCATCGATTCGATCAACAATCTCGACCGGCCGGTGATCGTCGCCTACCTGCTGGTCACCGTGTCGATGTTCGTCTTCATCAACCTGGCGGTCGACATCCTCTACTCGATCCTCGATCCGCGGGTGCGGCTGGCGGAGGCCAAGGGCTAGAGCATGGCTACGATCCTGCCTAACACCGCGCTCGAAAGCGTGCCCGTCGCACCGGTCGAAACGCCCTGGCGGCGTTTCGTCACCGATTTCATGGCCAGCCCGCTCGCCATCGTCGGCCTGATCATGCTGGTGGCGATCATCGCCATTGCCCTCGTAGCGCCGCTGATCTCCCCGCAAAATCCCTACGATTTGAACCAGCTCGACATCCTGGACGGCAACCTCAAGCCGGGCAGCAAGGCCGGACCGGGTTACACCTTCTGGCTGGGCTCGGACGACCAGGGGCGGGACATGCTCTCGGGCATCTTCTACGGCCTCCGCATCTCGCTCGGCGTCGGCGTGATGAGCTCCGTCCTGGCGCTCGCCCTCGGTCTCAGCGTGGGCCTCCTGGCGGCTTACACGGGCGGCCGGGTCGAGGGCTTCCTGATGCGGGTGGTCGACATCCAGCTCAGCTTTCCGGCGATCCTGGTCGCCCTCATCCTGCTTGCCGTGCTGGGCGAAGGGACGTGGAAGGTGATCGCCGCCCTGGTCACCGTGCAGTGGGCCTACTATGCCCGTACCGTGCGCGGCACGGCGCTGGTCGAACGGCGCAAGGAGTACATCGAGGCGGCGCTCTGCCTCGGGCTCAGCCATCGCCGCGTCATGTTCCGGCACCTGTTGCCGAACTGCCTGCCGCCGCTGATCGTCGTGGCCACGGTCCAGGTGGCACACGCCATCGCGCTCGAGGCGACGCTATCCTTCCTCGGCATCGGCCTGCCCATCACCTCGCCGTCGCTGGGCCTGCTGATCGCCAACGGTTTCGAGTACCTGCTGTCGGGCAAGTACTGGATCAGCTTCTTCCCCGGCGTCGCCCTGCTGCTCACCATCGTCAGCATCAATCTGGTCGGCGATCAGCTGCGCGACGTGCTCAATCCCCGGCTGCAGAAATAGGCAGCCCCGTGCCGGATCCCACGCTGCGCGTCGAGAATCTCGTCACCGCGTTCCACACCCGAAACGGAACGCTGCGCGCCGTGGACGGCGTCAGCTTCGAGGTCGGGCGAGGCAAGGTACTCGGTCTAGTCGGCGAATCCGGCTCGGGCAAGTCGGTGACCGGGTTTTCGATCATGGGGCTCGTCGATCCGCCGGGGCGGATCGACGGCGGGCGCATCCTGTTCCAGGGGCGCGATCTCGTCGGTTTGCCCGAAGAGGAGATGCGTGCCCTGCGCGGCTCGCGCATCGCCATGATCTTCCAGGACCCGATGATGACCCTGAACCCCGTCCTGCGCATCGACACGCAGATGATCGAGGCGGTGAAGGCTCATCATCCGGCGATCGGCGACGACGAGGCGCGCAGCCGGGCGCGCGACGCGCTGGCTCAGGTCGGCATTCCCTCGCCCGAGGCGCGGCTCAAGGCCTATCCCCACCAGTTCTCTGGCGGCATGCGGCAGCGTGTGGCGATTGCCACGGCGCTGCTCAACAAGCCGGACCTGATCATCGCCGACGAGCCGACGACAGCGCTCGACGTGACCATCCAGGGCCAGATTCTGTTCGAGGTGCAGAAGCTCTGCCGGCAGACTGGCACGGCGCTGATCTGGATCACCCATGACCTGTCGGTGGTCGCCTCGCTCGCCGATGAGATCTGCGTCATGTACGCCGGCAAGATCGTCGAGCAGGGCAGCGTCGACGACGTGCTCGACCGGCCGACGCATCCCTACACGCATGGTCTTCTGCGCTCGGTACCTAGCGCCAACCCGCGCGGCCAGCCGTTGCGGCAGATTCCCGGCATGACGCCCTCGCTGCTCAGCCTGCCCTCCGGCTGCGCCTTCCGCCTGCGCTGCGAGCGGGCCACTGGGGAGTGCGTGCAGGTGCCTGAAATGACCGCGCCGATGGCGGGGAGACGCGTACGCTGTTTCCACCCGCTGCTTTCGACGGTGCCGGTCTGATGCGCGAGACCGACATCCTCGTCGTCGTCGACGTGCAGAACGATTTCTGCCCGGGCGGCTCGCTGGCCGTGCCCGAGGGCGACCGGGTCGTGCCGGTGATCAACCGCCTGGCCGGCCAGTTCGCGCATGTCGTGTTGACCCAGGACTGGCACACGCCGGGGCACCTGTCCTTCGCCTCGGCCCATGCCGGCCGCAAGCCTTTCGAGACGACCGAGCTCGCCTACGGCACTCAGGTTCTATGGCCGGATCATTGCATCCAGAATACCCCGGGTGCAGCGTTTCATGCCGGACTCGACGTCAACCGCGCTGAATTGATCGTGCGCAAAGGTTTTCGTTCGGGCGTCGATTCGTATTCGGCCTTCTTCGAGAATGACCGGAAGACACCGACCGGGCTCGGCGGCTACCTGAGGGAGCGCGGTTTCAAACGCGCCTTCTTCGTTGGCCTGGCCACGGATTTCTGCGTGCGCTACTCGGCCGAGGACGCCGCGCGGCTGGGTTTCGAGGCGGTGGTGATCGAGGATGCCTGCCGTGGCATCGGCGCCAACGGCTCGATGGAGGCGGCCCTTGACAGCTTCCGTAAAAGCAAAGTGCGCCTTGCGCAGTCGAGCTCGGTTGCCCGGGAGGCGGCATGAGCGCAGCCCTGGAACGCCAACCCGTGCCGGAGGCGGCTCCCATCCCGCTGATCGAGCTGCGCCAGGTCTCGCGCCGCTTCGTCAAGGCGCTCGACGCCGCGGCGAAGGTCGCCAATCTGCTCGGTGCCGGCTTGCGCGAGGAAGTGGTGCGCGCAGTCGACAATGTCGACCTGAAGGTCTTCTCGGGCGAGGTCGTCGGCCTGGTCGGTGAATCCGGCTGCGGCAAGTCTACTCTCGGCCGGATCTTCGCCGGCATTCTCAAGCCGTCCTCCGGCTCCGTGCACTATCGCGGGCGCGAGACAGGTTCCCTGCACGGCGCCGAAGCTCGCGCGGCGACGCTCGCCGTCCAGATGATCTTCCAGGACCCCTTCGCCTCGCTCAACCCGCGTCTGCGGGTGCGCGACATCATCGGCGAGGCGCCGGTCTATCATGGACTGGTTGATCGTGACGGTGTCGATCGTTATGTCGCCGATACTATGCGCCGCGTCGGCCTCGATCCCAGCCTGCGCCGTCGCTATCCCCATCAGTTCTCGGGCGGCCAGCGCCAGCGTATCGGCATTGCGCGCGCCCTGGCGGTGAAGCCGGAATTCATCGTCTGCGACGAAGCGGTGGCGGCGCTCGACGTCTCGATCCAGGCCCAGGTGCTCAACCTCTTCATGAAGCTGCGCGAGGAGTTCAGCCTCACCTATCTCTTCATCAGCCACGATCTGGGCGTGGTGCGGCATCTTTCCGACCGGGTGGCCATCATGTATCTCGGCCGGGTGGTCGAGGAGGGTCCGACGGAGGAGCTCTTCGAGCGGCCTAACCACCCCTACACGGTGGCCCTGCTGGCGGAGATTCCGCGCCTCGACACCCGCCGCCGGGATTTCGCCCCGGTCAAGGGGGAGATTCCCTCGCCCCTGGATCCTCCGCCTGGCTGTCACTTCCATCCGCGCTGCCCCCACGCCACGGTACGCTGCCGGGTCGAAGCCCCGGTCCTCAAGGAGATCGCGCCCGGGCGCCGCTCAGCCTGTCATCTAAACGACGGCTGAGCGCGGCGCGCATCCGGCTTGACCGGCTGAAGCCGTCCGCTCATGGGTATTGTCATGCGCCTAAGACAGGAAACGGGAGCAGTTGTGCCGTACCGAAGGAGGCCGGAGTGATTCTAGCCATAGGAGGTCGGGGCCGATGAGCACACCGCCTCAGCCCCGCGTCCTGGTCCAGCACGACCCCGGCGGCGTTCCCGTTCCGCTGGTCTTCGACAGCCCGCACAGCGGCACCGACTACCCTGCCGATTTCGGCTGTGTCGCCCCAATGCCCATCCTGCGCACCGGCGAGGATACTCATATCGACGACCTGTTCGGTGCTGCGCCCGCCCATGGGGCGGTGCTGATCGCCGCGCTCTTTCCGCGCAGCTATATCGACGTCAACCGCGACGAGCTCGATATCGATCCCACGCTGCTCGCCGGCGCCTGGCCGGGCGAGCTCAGGCCCGGCGAGAAGACCAGGCTTGGCATGGGGCTGATTCGCCGGCTGGCTCAACCAGGCGTGCCGATGTACGACCGCAAGCTTCCAGTCGCAGAGATCCAGGCGCGTATCGACACGTACTATCGGCCGTATCACGCGACCCTGCGGGCCGCTATTGACCGTACCCACGAACGTTTCGGTGGGGTCTGGCACCTCAACTGCCACTCCATGGGCGCGGTCGGCAGCGCCATGACCGCCGACGGCCCGAAGCGCCGGCCCGATTTCGTGCTCGGCGACCGCGACGGCACGACCTGCGGTACCGAGTTCACCGCGACCGTGTTCCAGTGGCTCAAGGGCCGTGGCTATCAGGTGACGATCAACGACCCCTACAAGGGAGTCGAGCTGGTACGCCGCTATTCGAATCCGTCGGCCGGCCGGCACAGCCTGCAGGTCGAGATCAACCGCGCCCTCTATATGGACGAGACGACGCGCGAGCCCAACGCCGGATACACAAAACTGAAGAGCGAGACGACGGCTCTCATCGGCCATCTTGCCGGCTGGGTACGCGGGCGCACCGCCTGATCGCGGCGAACTGCCCCGGAGGGTTCAGGCGCAGCTGGTGGCGGCAGTCGAAGCGCCGCGGCAAGCTAAGGCGAGAACTGCTCCTTGAGTACGCGTTCCTCGAGGTTCTGGTCCGGATCGAAGAGCAGGATCAGGCCAGTGCCGCGATCCTCCTGGACCTCGACGCGCGCCACGTCACGCACCTCGTGGTGGTCGGCGGTGGCACTGACCGGCCGCTTGTCGCGCTCCAGCACTTCGAACGTGACCCGGGCGGTACGCGGCAGCAGCGCGCCGCGCCAGCGATGCGGCCGGAAGGCGCTGATCGGGGTGAGAGCCAGCAGGTCCGCGCCGAGCGGGATGATCGGCCCGTGGGCGGAGAGGTTGTAGGCGGTGCTGCCGGCGGGGGTCGAGACCAGGGCGCCGTCGCAGATCAGCTCCGGCAGGCGCTCGATGCCGTCGACGAGGATACGGAGCTTCGCCGCCTGTCGCTGCTGGCGCAGCAGCGAGACCTCGTTGATGGCCAGCGCGCTGCGCGTTTTTCCTTTGGCCATGGTTACGGTCATGCGCAGTGGATGCAGGGTGACGCGCACCGCGCTCTCCAGCCGGCGCGACAGACCGCTTGGCCGGTACTCGTTGAGCAGAAAGCCGACGCTGCCGCGGTTCATGCCGAAGATCGGTGTGTTCTGGTCCATGTACTGATGAAGGGTCTGCAGCATCAGGCCGTCGCCGCCCAGCGCCACGATTACGTCGGCGCTCTCCGCCGTGGTCTGGCCGTAGCGCTTGGCCAGGGCGCGGCGGGCGGCCTGGGCCGCCGGTGTCTCGGCGGCGACGAAATGGATACGGGTCATGGGTGGAGTATAGCGGCAGCGGAGGAGGGGGAAAGCCTCAAGCCGCGAGGGCCCGGATGATCAGGGACGAGCCCGAGGCGATCATCAGGGCGTAGAGCATGCGCAGGAAATGCTCGCGCGACAGCCGCATGGTGATTGAGTGCCCGAGCCATGTGCCGAGCGCCATCGCCGGTGCCAGGGCCGCCGCCATGGTCAGCAGGGTGAGGTCGCTGTAAACGCCGGCGATGGCGAACAGGATGACGCGCGTGACAGTGGCGAGGCCGATCAGGGTAGTGACTGTGGCGCGGATGGAATCTTTGTCGTCTACACGACGGCTGAGGTAGGCAGCGTAGATCGGGCCGCCGGTGGCGAACATCGAGCTGAACACGCCGCCGACCAGGCCAAAAGGCAGGACCCAGAGCTGACTGATGTGGCCTCGCGCCGCCGGCGAGACGAAGCCGTAGATGGCGTAGGCAACGCAGAACACGCCCAGCGCCGCCATCATGATCTGCGGCGGTAACGTCAGCAGGAGCCGAACGCCAACGATGCTGCCGACGACCATCAGAGGCGCGAGCCAGGCGAGCTCGCGCCGGGCGATCTTGTCGCTAAGCCTGAAGCCGCCGACGAAGGCCGCTACCATGTCGAGCACCGCGAGCATGGGCACGATGTCGGCCACGGGGATTACGTGGGCCAGGATCGGGGCGACGAGGAGGGCGGCGCCGAAACCGGCGATGCCGAAGATCGTGTAGCCGACGACCAGAGTCGGCAGGGCAACGGCCAGGGTGATCCAGTGTACGGCGACCCAGTCGAGCAAGGCAGGGCCCCCGCGCGGCGGCTCAGCCGCCGGTGACGCTCATATGGCGCGCGACGGCCGGCGTCGTGTGCCGGCGGTCGATGATGAAGTCGTGGCCCTTCGGCTTGCGCGCGATCGCCTCGCGTATCGCGGCAGCGAGAACCGCGTCGTCGCTGCTCGCCCGCAGCGGGGCGCGTAGATCGGCTGCATCGTCCTGGCCGAGGCACATGTAGAGCGTGCCGGTGCAGGTCAGGCGCACGCGGTTGCACAGCTCGCAGAAATTGTGGGTGAGCGGCGTGATGAAGCCGAGCCGCCGCCCGGTCTCCCCGATCGTCACATAGCGCGAAGGACCGCCGGTCCGGTAGTCGGTATCCTCGAGCGTCCAGCGCTTCTCCAGGTCGTTACGTACCAGCGACAGAGGCAGGTACTGGTCGAGGCGGGTTTCGCCGATCTCGCCCATCGGCATGACCTCGATCAGCGTCAGGTCGTGGCCCTCCTCGCCGCACCAGCCGATCAGGCGGTCAAACTCGTCATCGTTGACGCCCTTGAGCGCTACGGCATTGATCTTGACGGCCAGGCCCGCTTCGCACGCTGCCTTGAGTCCGTCAAGCACAACGTCGAGTTTGCCCCAGCGGGTAATGGTGGTGAACTTCGCCGGGTCGAGCGTATCGAGCGAGACATTGATCCGCTTGACGCCGGCCTCGCGCAGCTCGCCGGCGTATTTGGCCAGCTGGCTGCCGTTGGTGGTCACGGTCAGCTCGTCGAGCGCGCCGGTCTTGAGATGTCTGCCCAGCGCGCGGAACAGCGCCATGATGTTCCGTCGGACCAGCGGCTCGCCGCCGGTCAGTCGCAGTTTGCGCACACCCAGGCCCACGAACGCCGAACACAGACGGTCGAGCTCCTCGAGCGACAACACATCCGCTTTGGGCAGGAAGGTCATGTCTTCCGCCATGCAATAGACACAGCGGAAATCGCAGCGGTCGGTGACGGAGACGCGCAGGTATGACACCCGCCGCTGGAACGGGTCGATCAGCGGAGCAGCGGCCGGCGCCGTAGGAAAGTCCAAACGCATGTCTAAAAGATAGCCCGCCGGGGAGGGGAAATCACCCCCCAAGGAGAGCCGAAAGCCGTTATGTCCGTGGGGATATACCGGTGGCTTCCGGCTAGGAATTGAGCTTTGGCGGTTCGGGAGGCTTGTGGGCCGGATTGAAGGTCTCGCGTGCCGCCCGAGCATCACGCTCGCGCAGATAATCTTCGGTGGTGCGCGGCACCGGCCGCGGCGGCCCGGTAAACGGATCCTGGCCGCGCTCGTACTGGACGACCAGCCGGCAATCCTCGCACATGCGGATGCGTTCGGCAGCCACGCTGTCCTGGAACATCCAGTGCTTGCCGGCCAGCTTCTCGACCACCTTCTCGATGGCGCCGCGCACGCCGAAGGCCTTGCCGCAACGGATGCAGTGCGCGGGATTCTCCTCCTTGATGACTGCCGGCGATTTCGCGGCGTCGCTCAAATTGAGCCGCGGCTTGAGGCCGATCACTTTCTCCGGGCAGGTCGCCTTGCACAGGCCGCACTGGACGCAGGCATCCTCGATGAAGCGCAGCATCGGCCAGTCGGGATTGTCGATCAGCGCCCCGGTCGGGCACGCCCCGACACAAGAGAGGCAGAGCGTGCAGCCTTCGACATTGACCTCGATCGTGCCGAAGGGTGCGCCGGGTGCTAGCGGCAGGGTGTCGATTGGTGTGGGCGCCACGTCGCGTAGGTGGCGCAGCGCCAGCAGGGTGAGGCCGCGCTTATTGCCGCGCGTCACGAAGCTGCTGGCCTTCGGCGCAGCCGGTGCGGCGCCGTAGAGCTCGGCCTGGACCACCTCCGGGTCAATGGTGTCGATGACAGTGACCCGGCCCGCGCCGAAGCCGAGGCCGCTCATCGCCGTCTCGGCCAGGCCGACCTGGGTTGCCAACCCGGCGAGCTCGTCACGGTGGCGCGGATCGACCAGCAGGCGGATCTGCGAGGCACCTAGACCCAGCGCCGCGGCGAAGAGGTCGAAACCGACCTGGCTCACCGAGTTGACCCGGAAGGGAATGACATTGGCCGGCAGACCGCCGCCCTGGCGCGCCATAGCCGAGAGCATCTCCTCGCCGTGATTGCCGTCATGGATGAGGAGTACGGCGTGCGTGCCACCGGCGTCGTGGTAGGTGGTCAGCACGGTGCGCAGCCGCTCGAACAGCGCATCGCGCGGCGGCAGGTCATAGGTGGCCGCACCGGTCGGGCAGACCGCGGCGCAGCTGCCACAGCCCGCACAGACATAGGCATCGATGGCCACGTGATCGGCGGCGGGCGTGATGGCACCGGTCGGGCAGACGTCGAGGCAGCGCGTGCACCCCGTCTTCTTGCTGCGGCTGTGGGCGCACAGCCCGGCGTCATAGACGACGTAGGAAGGCTTCTCGAATTCTCCCGCCAGTTCGACCAGTTCGAACAGCGCCTCCTGCACCGCCTTGGGATCCTTGGGGTCGGCGCGCAGGTAACCGTCGCGCTTCTCGTGTGCCGAGAAGAGCGGCGGATTGCCGGTCAGATCGAGGATCAGGTCGCAGGTCGAGGAAGCACCGTCGCGCGCCCCCTCGAAGGTCAGCTTGCCGCGCGATGAGGGCACTGTCGGGGCGTAGTCGTTGACCACGACCTCGAAGGCGCCGAGATGGCCTTTCACACCGGTCACCGTGCCACGGAAGACGGGCACAGCCGCCAGGCGAGGCGGCACGATGTCGCCGGGCTTGCTGAGCAGCACGGTGCAGTCGAGCCGGTCGGTGATCTGTGTAGCGGCCTCGATCGCTGCCTCGTCACGGCCGTAGATCAGGGTGACGCCAGAGGATTTCAGAGTGATCGAGCCCGTGGGCGGGATGTCCAGGGCCGCCTCGGCGATCAGTGCCGCCATCTTTGGCAGCGCTCGCTCGCCTTCGTCAGACCAGCCGGCGTGCTCGCGGATGTTGACGAAGGTGAGATCGGTGTCGACGCCGATCTCGGCGCGGACCTCGGCGAAAAGCGGTGCTTCCTGGGTGCAAGCGACGACTACCGGCAACCCGGCGTACAGCGCGCGCTCGAGGTTCGACACCTGGCTACGGCAGAGCAGCGTGTTGACGTCGAGACCGGGCGCCGCGCCGCAGGCTTTCG
>VGEI01000025.1 GCA_016869415.1 Alphaproteobacteria bacterium | reverse complement strand
AAATGCCGACGAGCCGGCCGCCGGGATCGGTGACCAGGACCGCGCCGACATTGCGGGCATCCATCTGCCGCGTCGCCTGGCGTACCGAGATTTCAGTCGCGACGGCAAGGATGACCTGGTCGTGAACCAGCTGGGAAACGGTCCGGAACGCCATGACACCTCCCGGGGTGACCGGCGAAGAATACAGGCTTCAGGTGGCGCGGAACATCCAGGTGTCGCCCGCCCGCTCGCGCCGGGCGCGCCCTTCCCATTCCAGGAAGTGCAGATGCGCCAGGGCTTCGCCGACGGCCAGCCCCATGTTCCCGGGTCCGATCTCGCGCCGGAAGAGCAGGCTGAAGCAATCGGTGGCGGCGCGCGGCACTTCGAGTGCTACGGCCAGCGCATCGAGTCCGTCGGCATGGTGGGCGCGCAGATCGGCGATGCGCGTGTGGATACCGCGATAGGGCAGGCCATGCGCCGGCAGGACCAGCGTGTCCGCCGGCACGGAACCGAAGCCGCCGAGCGAGTCCAGATAGTCGCGCAGCGGGTTGGCCAACGGTTCGTTCGGCCAGACGCTGACGTTGGGTGATATCCGCGGCAGGAGAATATCCCCCCCGATCAGCACGCCGAGTTCCGCGCACCACAGACAGGCATGTTCGGGCGCATGCCCGCGGCCGATGATGGGAAACCAGGCACGGCCGCCGATCTCCACCGGCACGCCGGCGGCGATGCGGCGGAATACGGGTGGGATTTCGGGGACGCCGCGCCGGTACATGTTGTTGGGCTCGGCGAAAGGCCCGATACTCTCTGGACTGACGCCGTTGCCGCGGTAGAAGGCGATGCGCGCGGCGACGTCCGCCGGGCTGCCGTTGGCGTGTACCGAGCGCGCCATGTACCACTCGCCGGCGGTCATCCACAGCTCGGCCTGCCAGCGCTGGCACAGCCATTGGGCGAGGCCCATGTGGTCGGGGTGGAAATGGGTGACGATGAGCCTTGCGACCGGCAGGCCATCGAGCACCCGGGCGAAGATCTGCTCCCAGTATCCCTTGGCGTCGTCGCGCGCCAGGCCGGCATCGACGATGGTCCAGCCGGTCGGCCGGTCCCGCGGACCGTCGGCGAGCAGCCAGAGATTGATGTGGTCGGGCGGGAAGGGCAGCGGCATGCGCAGCCAATGGATGCCGGGTGCGAGCTCGATCGTCGTCCCGGGCTCGGGCGGCGTCACGTGCGGATAGCTCAGGCGCGGCGGCGTGGGATCGTTGCTCATTGCTTCGGCCTGCGCAGCGCGCGCCAGTTCGGAATCGCCCGCCAGCCGATATCGTTGCGGAAGATCCCTTCCGGCCAGTCGATGGCATCGACCGCCTGATAGGCGCGCGAATAGGCCGCCGGCAGGCTATTGGCGCAGGCGGTGACCCCGAGCACTCGGCCGCCATTGGCCAGGATGCTGCCATCGCTTCCGGCCTTGGTGCCGGCATGGAACACCGTGACGCCGGCCAGCGCAGCGGCCTGGTCGAGGCCGCGGATCACCGTGCCCCGCAGCGGCTCGTCCGGATAGCCGCGTCCCGCCATGACCACGCACAAGGCGCTGCGGTCGTGCCAGCGGATTCCGACATTGCGCAGCTGGCCGTCGCGGCAGGCGATGAGGATGGGCAGCAGATCCGACATCAGGCGCGGGACCAGAACCTGGCACTCGGGATCGCCGAAGCGGGCGTTGTACTCAATCAGCTTCGGCCCGGTGTCGGTGATCATCAGCCCGGCGAAGAGCACCCCTTTGAAGGGGCGGCCGAGCTCCGCCATGCCCGCCAGGGTCGGCTGAACGATGTCGCTCATCACCTGGGCGCTGAGCTGCGGCGTCATGATGGGTGCTGGGGAATAGGCGCCCATGCCGCCGGTGTTGGGCCCAATATCGCCGTCGCCGACGCGCTTGTGGTCCTGGGCTGAGCCGAAGGGGATGGCGGTCGTGCCGTCACATAAGGTGAAGAAGCTGACCTCCTCGCCGCGCAGGAACTCTTCGATGACGACCTCGGCGCCGGAGGCACCGAAGCGCTTGTCGACCATGGCCGCGTCGATAGCCGCCAGCGCCTCTTCTTCCGTGCGGCAGATGACGACACCCTTGCCTGCGGCAAGGCCGTCGGCCTTGACCACGAGCTCATGCCCGGGCCGCTGGGCGGCATAGCTCCGCACGAACCCGCGCGCCGTCTGGGCGTCACGGCAGCGCTGGTAGGCGGCGGTCGGGACCTTGCAGCGCTTGGCGAGATCCTTCATGAAGCCCTTGGAGCCTTCGATCTCGGCCGCCTTGGCCGAGGGGCCGAAGGCCTTGATGCCGGCCTCCTCCAGCCGGTCGACCAGGCCGGCGACCAGCGGAGCCTCGGGGCCGACGACGACGAAATCGATCCCCTTCTCCTTGGCAAAGGCGACCAGCCCCGGAATATTCTCGGCGGCGAGCGGCACGCACTCGGCATCCCTGGCGATACCGGCATTGCCCGGGGCGCAGTAGAGCTTCTTGCACAGGGGAGAGCCGCCGATGGCCCAGCACAGGGCGTGCTCGCGGCCACCCGATCCGACGACGAGAATTTTCATAAGGGCGCTAGATCGATTCTGTTTCGCCGACAAAACCGCGGCGAATCCGGAGGATGGACGGCTCGCCACGGCTCGGAGCGGCTTGTATCATATCCCTCACACGATGTCCGAGATTCGCGTCCCCGCGCCGAGCAACCTGCCCGAATACACCGTCAGCGAGATCTCGCAGGCGGTCAAGCACACGCTCGAACGCTCGTTCGAGCGCGTGCGGGTGCGCGGCGAGCTGTCCGGCTTCAAGCGCCATACCTCCGGCCACCTCTATTTCACGCTCAAGGATGCCGAGGCGGCGATGGACGGGGTGTGCTGGCGCGGCACGGCCATGCGGCTCTCGATTCGGCCCGAAGACGGGATGGAGGTCATCTGCACGGGCCGGATTACCACCTATCCGGGGCGCTCCAAGTACCAGATCGTCATCGAGTCGATGGAGCTGGCGGGCGAGGGCGCCCTGCTCAAGCTGATCGAGGACCGGCGCAAGCGCCTGGCCGCCGAAGGCCTGTTCGATCCCGAACGCAAGCGTCCGCTGCCCTTCCTGCCGGAGATCATCGGCGTCATCACCTCGCCGACCGGCGCGGTCATACGCGACATCCTGCACCGCCTGGCCGACCGCTTCCCGCGGCGTGTGCTGCTCTGGCCGGTCCTGGTCCAGGGCGAGGGTGCCGCGGAGCAAGTAGCGGCGGCGATCCGCGGCTTCAATGCGCTGGGCCCCGGGGGCACGGTGCCGCGGCCCGAGTTGCTGATCGTGGCGCGAGGCGGCGGCAGCCTCGAGGATCTCATGGCCTTCAACGAGGAGATCGTGGTGCGAGCCGCGGCCGAGAGCCGCATCCCGCTGATCGCCGCTGTCGGTCACGAGACCGACACGACCCTGATCGACCATGCGGCGGATCGCCGCGCCCCCACGCCCACGGCTGCGGCCGAGATGGCCGTGCCCGTGCGGGCCGAGCTCTTGGCCGGATTGCAGCGCGACGGGCAGCGTCTGGTCTCAGCACTGACCCGCATGGTCGAGGAGCGCCGCGCCAAAGTCGATGGTCTGGCGCGCGGCCTGGGCGACCCGCAACGGCTGATCGACGAGCGCCGGCAGCGGCTTGACGATTGGGAGGACCGGCTCAAACTTGGCCTCGCCAACTGGGTCCAGCAGCGCCGTGCCAAGATCGCCGAATCGTCGGGCCGCCTGACGGCTTTCCGGGCCAGCGCCGGGCGGCGCATCGAGCGCGAGGTCCGGCATGTCGAGGAGCTCGGACCCCGGCTGCGCCGCGCCGCGCAAAACCTGATCGAGCGCTCGGCGAACAAGCTCGAGCAGGCCGGCAAGTTGCTGGAGAGCGTGTCTTATAAGAGCGTCCTGGGTCGCGGCTTCGTCCTGGTTGCCGATACGAGCGGCCATCCCGTGCAAAAGGCGGCCGAAACCCATCTCTCCATGGCGGTCCGTCTGCATTTCAGTGACGGTGACGTGGGCGCTACGGTTACGGAAGGCTCCCGCAAACCGGTGAAAACGGCGAAGCCCGGCCCCGGCGACCCGTCGAAGCAAGGATCGCTCCTGTGATCCGTTGGCTCGGCCTGTTTCTTCTTTTTCTCACCCTCCCTGCGCAGGCTGAGGTCGTGCTCGACGGCGGCCTCAGCCAGGGTGGCGTAGCCTTTGGCCGCGCTAGCGCCGGCACCCGGCTGAGCTTCGAGGGCCGGGCGGTACGCCTCTCGCCGCAGGGTGAATTCGTCATCGGCGTCGGCCGCGATGCGCCGCGCAACGCCACGCTGACCATCGTGCATGCCGACGGCCGCAGCGAGGCACGCAGTTTGCCTATCGCGCCGCGCCGCTTCGATATCCAGCGCATTGACGGTCTGCCGGAACGCCAGGTCACACCGCGCCCGGAGGACGCCGCGCGCATTCGCGAGGAGAACGCGCTGATTGCCGACAGCCGGACACGCGACACCGCCGAGGCGCTGTTCCGCTCGGGTTTCATCTGGCCGGCGATCGGGCCGATCTCCGGTGTCTACGGCAGCCAGCGAATCCTCAACGGACAGGCTCGCGCCCCTCATTGGGGCGTCGACGTGGCGATAGCCACCGGCACGCCGGTCGTTGCCACCGCCGACGCCATCGTCAGCTTTGTCCATGACGACATGTTTTTCACCGGCAAGACGCTGCTGCTCGACCATGGTCACGGGCTGGCCTCGGTCTATTCGCATCTCAGCGAGTTCACAGTAGCTGCCGGTGAACGGGTGAAGCAGGGGCAGGTGGTCGGCAAGGCCGGCGCTACCGGCCGTGCCACCGGGCCGCATCTGCACTGGGGTATCACCTGGTTCGATGTGCGTATCGATCCGGCGCTGCTGGTGCCGCCGATGCCCAAGCCCGGCGGCTGACAGCCCGCTCCATGGACGAGGCCGAGCGCCGGCGGACGCTGACCGACCTTATCGCTGCCGATGCTCAGGCGATGGCCATCCTACGGGCCGTCCGAGATCTTGGTTTGAATGACTGGGTGATTGGCGCCGGTTTCGCCCGCAACCGCGTCTGGGACTGGCTCAGCGGCCGCACCGACAAGACGCCTTTCGCTGATATCGACGTTCTCTATCACGATCAGGCGGACATCCGGGTCGAGCGTGAAAAGCAGCTAGAGGAACGACTGCGAGCGGTTATGCCCGACGTGCCACCCTGGTCGGTGAAGAACCAGGCGCGCATGCATCTCCGCAACGGCGATCCGCCTTACGGCTCGACGGAGGATGCGTTGCGCTTCTGGCTGGAGACACCGACCTGTGTTGCCGTCCGGCTGGAGGGCGGCAGCAGCCTGACGATCCTAGCGCCGCACGGCTTGGCCGATCTGTTCTCGCTGGTCGTGCGGCCGACACCGAGCGACCGCCAGCGGATCGAGGCGTACAGGCAGCGGATGGTAGAAAAGAACTGGACGGCCCGCTGGCCGCGCCTGCGGATCGACGCTTTGAGGGACTAGTCCGGCCAACGCCTGTGCAGCCAGAGCCACTGGCCGGGGCACTGGCGGATCCAAGCCTCGATCCGGGCGTTGACGGCCGTCATCGTCGCCAGGGCGTCGGCATGACGATCGCCGCCCGACGATACCGTAAGCGGCGGCTCGACGCGCACGCGAAAACGCACGCCGCCAAGGCGCTCGACCCAGGCCGGCAAGACTGTGCAGTCGTAGCGTGCCGCGAGCTGGGCCAGCGCCGGCGCAGTCATCGCCTCGCGGCCGAAGAACGGCACGGCGATGCCGTCATTCATCTTCTGATCGACGAGCATGCCCAGCGAGTTTCCCGCCTGCAGAGCCTTGATCATCAGACGCGCACCTTCGGCCCCCTTGGGGATCATGCCGCCGACGACATCGCGCCGCCCGGCGAGGAAGAGCCGGTCGGCCCATTTATTGTTGGCCGAGCGGTACACGACGTGCAGCAGCACGCCACAGCGCAGGCTGACCAGTGGCGCCACCTCCCAGTTGCCGATATGGGCGGTGAAGAAGATGATGGGCTTGCCGCGGTGAACCGCGTCGTCGACGTGCTCCCGCCCGAGGATCTCGACCTGCGTCGGGCCGGGCACGGGATCGCTATCGAACACCTTCATGTGCGGCAGATGGGGCATCTCGCCGGCGACCCGGCCGAGGTTGTCCCACATCTCCCGCACCAGCTTCTCGACCGCAGCAGCATCGAGCTCGGGAAACACCCGGCCGATGCTCTTGCGCGCCCGTCGGCTCAACCCCAGGCGCGGTCCCATGGCGCGGGCAAGGGCACCGCCCAGCGCCGAGGCGGCGGTCACCGGCAGGATGCTGACGATGGCATGCAGCAGATGGAGTATGACCGCCTCGAGCGGGCGGACGAGGTAGTGCGTGAAGCGCCGACGCCACGCAGCACGGCTAGCCACGCACCGCTCCGAGAAGCGGCATGAGAAGGCGATCAACCACGGCAGGGTCGGCGAAGCGCAGCCGAACGCCGACGGCCGTCGCCAGTGCGCGTGCCGGCTCCGGGAGGCGGACCAGGTCTTTGGCGGTGGTGACCAGCGTCGCCTGGCGGTGCTGGGCGGTTTCGGCGAGACGCATGATCTCGTCGGCAGTGTAGGGATGGTGGTCGGCGAATTCGGTGACGTCGATCACCTCGGCGCCGATCTCGCGCAAGGTATGAAAGAACTTGGCCGGCCGCCCGATACCGGCGAAGGCGACAACCGGACACCCGCGCAGGCGCAAGGCGGCCTCGTCGGGCTCCAGGCGGGCCCGGAGGATCGGCAGCCCGGCCGGCAGAGCCATCGCTACGCCGCGGCTATCGTCGCCTATCAGTACCACTGCGTGGGCACGGGCAAGCCCGCGCTCCACCGGCTCGCGCAGCGGCCCCGCCGGCAGCACCCGTCCATTGCCGAAGCCGTAGCCGCCATCGATCACGACCAGCGAGAGATCCTTGCGCAGGCTCGGGTTCTGCAGCCCATCGTCGAGCAGGACGATGTCGGCGCCCTCGGCGATGGCGGTCTGCGCGCCGCCCCGCCGGTCGCGGGCAATCCAGGTCGGAGCCACGCCGGCGAGTAGAAGCGGCTCATCGCCGACATACGCCGCCGTGTGCCGCGCGGGATCGACCCGCAGCGGTCCATGTTCGCGACCGCCATAACCGCGCGACAGGCAGGCGACCTCGATCCCTTGGTCTTGCAAGCGTGCGGCGAGAGCGAGCACAGTCGGGGTCTTGCCGGCACCGCCAACGGTGAGATTGCCCACACAAA
This sequence comes from Alphaproteobacteria bacterium, assembly GCA_016869415.1. Classification (GTDB taxonomy): domain Bacteria; phylum Pseudomonadota; class Alphaproteobacteria; order CACIAM-22H2; family CACIAM-22H2; genus VGEI01. Next base: position 12,234 of record VGEI01000025.1, on the reverse strand, counting down.
TAACCGGGACCGGCGCGCACCAGGGCGTCGTACCCCAGTCGCGCAGGCGGGCCAGGGTCCCGTACGCCGCCCCCAGCGGTGCTAGCAGGGCGGCGGGCAGGCTGCTGGATGGCGTGTGCCAGAATTCAGGCGCGCGCACGATCGGGCTCCGGCGCCGTGCTCAGGGGCGCGATCAGCGGGTCAAGGGCCGAGGCAACGCGCTCGACGGCGCCGCGGTCGGATTCGGCGAGGCGCCGGGCTGCCACGCCACGGCGTTTGGCAAGATCATCATCGGTCAGCAGGCGGTCTATGGCTGAGGAAAGGGCCGCGCCCTCCGTGATCTGCTCGGCGCCGCCGGCGGCGAGCAAGGCCGGCGTCATCTCGGGGAAGTTGAACATGTGCGGGCCAAGGACAAGGGCGCAGCCCAGCCGCGCTGCTTCGAGCGGGTTCTGCCCGCCGTGGGGGATCAGTGAACCGCCGATCAGCACGGCACGGGCTACGCGGTAGAAAAGACCGAGCTCGCCCAGCGTGTCGGCGATGTAGATATCGGCGCTCCCCGGTATCATGCCGTGGCTGCGCTGCGCGACTGTCAAACCCCTGCCAATGAACGCCTCAGCCATCTCGCCGCCTTTGGCGGGGTGCCTTGGCACAACGATGGTCACCACGCCGTGGTGGCGCGCCGCCAGGGCGCGATGCGCGTCGGCCACCGCCGGAACCTCCGCCGGATGCAGGCTGGCGGCGAGCCAGGTCGGGCGATTGCGGAGGGCAGCCTGAACATCGACCAGGGCGGGGCCCGCGGCCGGCAAGGGCTCCGCGTCGAACTTGAGATTGCCGAGACAGCGAACATGGCGCGCGCCCAGCGCGCTCAGCCGCGCGGCGATGGTCTCGTCCTGGGCGAGGCAGGGATCAAACAGATCGAGCGGTGGACGGATCAATGACGACACCTGCCGCCAGCGAATGAACGAGCGCGGCGACATCCGGGCGTTGACTAGTGCCGCCGGAATACGGCGCTGGCGCAGAATGGCCAGGGTATTGGGCCAGAACTCACTCTCGACCCAGAGCACCGCGCCGGGCCGCCAATGATCGAGGAATCTCTCCACCCATCCCGGCACATCGAGCGGGGAGTACTGGTGGATGCAGCCCGCCGGCAGGCGCTCGGCCAGGAGCTGTGCCGAGGTGACCGTGCCGCTGGTAAAGAGAAGCGTAACCTCCGGCCACTGCTGACGTAGCCGGGCTGTCAGCGGCAAGACGGAGAGTGACTCCCCCACACTGGCCGCATGCATCCAGACCAGGCCGCCGCTTGGCCTCGCTCGGCCGGCGATGCCCAGGCGCTCTTCGAGTCGGTCTGCATCTTCCTTGCCCTGCCTCCGGCGGCGGGCCAGCCAGAGGCGGAGGGCTGGTGCTGCGACGCCGGCAAGACCCCGGTAGAGGGTTTCGATCATGCCGTCTGTTCCACGGCGGATGGCAGGGAAGCGGGCTCGACCGGCCTGCGGCTGCAGCGGCGATCCGCTTCGGCTGTGATGGCGTTGAGCCGTGCCTCGAGCTCCAGCCGCGCCGCGGCGATCGCGGACTCATCAGCGTCCCGGGCGACGCGCAACGGCTCGCCGGCGATGAACACGCCTTTGTTAAAGGGCCACGCCAGCAGGAAGCGGTCCCAGGAACCCAGGATACGGCCCTTCTCAACCGAGTAAGCCAGCGGAAAAATCGGCGCGCCGCTCAGACGGGCCAGTGCGATGATGCCCTCCTGCACGCGCATGCGAGGGCCACGCGGCCCGTCCGGGGCGATACAGACCGAGCTGCCTTCGGCGATGACGCGCGCCATCTGGCGCAGGGCCCGCGCCCCGTGCCTGGAAGATGAGCCGCTGATCGAGTGCACGCCGAAACGCCGCAGGGTGCGCAGGATGAGTTGCCCGTCACGATGCGGCGAGCCCAGCAGATAGAGGCGCATGGCGTGCGGCCAGTAGTTCGGCATCATCAGCATGCGGCCGTGCCAGAAACAGACGATGAGCGGCGTGCCGGAGGAGCCGTGGGCCTGGAACTCCCCATCATTCACGCGCGTCCATCGGGTAAGGCGGAAGACGACGCGGATATAGAGCGCGATCAGCCAGGACGCGGCGCGCTGCACCGGCTCACGCTTGAGGAGTTGCTTCACCGTCCCGGCTTCCGCGATCTCAGGCGCGGGCCCGCGCGCCCTCGAAGCCCGTCTCTCCGGCCTGAAGGGCATGAAGCCGGGCATAGACCCGGCCCCTGGCGATCAACTCGGCGTGGCGGCCGTGTTCGACAATGCCGCCGTCATCCACCACGTAGATGATGTCGGCATCGGCGATGGTCGACAGGCGGTGGGCCACGACCAGGGTCGTCCGGCCCTGCATCAACGTTGCCAGGGCCGCCTGCACGGCACGCTCGGATTCGTTGTCGAGCGCCGAGGTGGCCTCGTCGAGCAGCAGGATCGGCGCGTTCTTGAGCAGCGCCCGGGCGATGGCCACGCGCTGACGCTGGCCGCCCGACAGCTTGGCGCCGCGCTCTCCGACCAGCGTATCGTAGCCCTCCGGCAGACTGGCGATGAACTCGGCCGCCCCGGCGAGCTCGGCGGCATGGCGGATTTCCGCTTCCGTAGCATCGGCGCGGCCATAGGCGATATTGGCGCGCACGGTGTCGTGGAACAGGCTGATCTCCTGGCTGACCAGGGCGATGCGTGAGCGCAAGGAAGCAAGCGTCACGTCGCGCACGTCATGCCCGTCGATGGTCACGCGCCCGGCGTCTACATCGTAGAAGCGGGGAATGAGGTTGAGAATGGTCGACTTGCCGCCGCCCGAGGCGCCGACCAGGGCTGCCGTCTTGCCGGCTGGTATGGTGAGCGTGATGCTGCGCAAGGCCGGCTTGTCGGGTCCGTAGCGGAACCAGACGTCGTCGAAGCCGATCTCGCCTGGTCCCGGCGGCAGGGTTTGCGCGCCCGGTCTGTCGCGGATCGCCGGCTCCCGGTCGAGCAGGGTGAAAACACGCGCCGCCGCGGCCAGCCCTTCCTGCAGGTTGGCGTTGAGGTTCGCGAGGTTCTTGACCGGCTGATAGGCGAGCAGCAGAGCGGTGATGAAGGAGAAGAACACTCCTGGTGTCGTGTTGCCGGCAATCACCTGGCTGCCGCCGTAGAGGATGACCAGGGCGATGGCGATAGCGCCCAGCGTCTCCATGATCGGGTGCGAGGCCGAACGCGTGCGCGTTCCCTTGATCGTCAGGCGGTAGAGATTCTCGATGACCGCGGCGGCGCGGCGGGTCTCGCGCTCCTCCATGCCATAGGCCTTGACGTGGCGCGCGCCCTGGAAAGTTTCGTCGAGCAGCGTCGACAGCGCTCCGACTTCCACCTGGGTGCTGGTCGAGACCTTGCGCATGCGTTTGCCGATACGCACGATGGGCAGGATGGCGACGGGAAAGACGACGAAGGCGAGCAAGGCCAACCGCCAGTCCTGATAGAACATCAGCGTCACCAGGAAGGCGACCGTCAGCATGTCCTTGGCGATGCCGGTCAGCGCCTGGGTGATGGCGCCGCGCATCATGCCGATATCGTTGGTGAAGCGGGAGATCAGCCCGCCGGTCGGGGTGTCGTGGAAGAACGCAAGGTCGGCCCGCATCAGGTGGCCGAAGAGCCGCACCTGCAGGTCGGCGAGGATGCGCTGGCCGACCCTGGTCATGATCAGGGCCTGGGCGTAGGTGGCGCCGCCCTTGACCAGGGCTGCCGCGATCACCGCCAGCGGCACGAGATAGAGCATCGTCAGGTCGCGGCGCACGAAGACGTCGTCGAGGACCGGCTCCATCAGCCAGGCGTTGGCCGCCGTGGCCGCCGCGGCAAGGCTCATGGCGCCGACGCCCAGCGCCACCCAGCCGAGATGCGGCCGGATGTGGTCGACAAGCAGTCGTCGGACCAGTGCGCGTGTCGTCGCCGGCGGTGCGGGCTCCACGCTCAAGCGATTGTATCCGTTCGCGGATTCACGCCTGACGTATAGCACGCAGCGGTGTTTCAGGGCGAGGGCGCCATGGCGGGACCTGCCCAGATACAACTTATTGTACGATCGAACCGTGCGGCTGCTGATCATCTACAACCCCACGGCCGGCCAGCGCCGCCGCCGTCGCTTCGAGGCCGTGCTGAAGATCCTGGCCGAACGGGGTGCGAGCGTCACCCTGCAGGCGACCGCGAGACGCGGCGATGCCGAGGAATTTGCCCGCGCCGCCGTCACCGCTGGATACGACCGGGTGGCGGTTGCCGGCGGCGACGGCACGATCAACGAGGCGATCAACGGTTTGGTCGGCAGCCAAGTGGCGCTGGCTATCGTGCCACTAGGTACGGCGAACGTGCTGGCGGCCGAGATCGGGCTGGGCAGCCGGCCCGAAGACATCGCCGCGGCGATCCTGCGCGGCACACCGCGGCCGGTGGCACTGGGACGTATCACCACGGCCCAGCGGACACGGCGTTTCGTCATGATGGCCGGGATCGGCTTCGACGCGCAGGTCGCGGCGGGTGTCAATCCGGCGCTCAAGCGCCTCACCGGCAAATTCGCCTACGTCGCGGCCTCGCTGCGCGCGCTGCTGCGCGACCCCGGTCTGGTCTTTCGGCTGGAGATCGACGGCCGCGTTTACCACGCTGCCTCGGCCATCGTCGCCAAGGGGCATTTCTACGGTGGGCGCTTCGTCGCCTGTCCCGAGGCCAGGCTCGAGGAGCCGATTCTCCATGTCTGCCTGTTCGGCCGTGCCGGAAGGCTGCATATCCTGCGCTATGCGGCGGCCCTGGTGCTGGGTTTCCTGCCGCGCCTGCCGGACGTCACGGTCGTGCGGGCGAAACGAGTCACGCTTGACGGCCCGCCGGGCGAGCCGGTGCAGGTGGACGGTGACAGCGAGGGCCGCCTGCCTGCGACCCTTGAGGTCGAGGAGCGGGCACTCACTCTGGTCTATCCCTGAGGATTTGTAGAGCCTATAGAGTCCGCACCATCAACGAAGGTACGCAGCATGAGCAAAGGGCGGGTTCTGATAACCGGCGGCGCCTCGGGCATCGGCCGGGCGACGGCCGAGCGTTGCAGGGCCGAGGGCTATGACGTCGTCGTGATCGACCGCGAGAAGGGCGGCATCGAGGCCGATTTGAGCCGGCCCGAGGACACCGCAGCCGCGCTCAAGGAAGCGTTGCGCGGCGGGCCGATCACGCGCCTGGTCAACAATGTCGGTGTCGTCCGGCCGGGACCGGTCGAAGCCCAGACGATCGAGGATCTCGAAGCAGCCGTCTCGCTCAACCTGCGCTGCGCCATCCAATGCCTGCAGGCGCTGCTGCCGGGCATGAAGGAGGCGCGTTTCGGGCGGGTGGTGAACATCGCCTCACGCGCCGCCCTGGGCAAGGAGCTGCGCACCGTCTATGCCGCTACCAAAGCCGGGCTCATTGGCATGGCCCGGGTCTGGGCGCTCGAGCTCGGCGGTTTCGGCATCACGGCCAATGCCATCGGCCCGGGGCCGATCCGCACCGCGCTCTTCGACAAGGCCAATCCGCCGGACAGCCCGCGCACCAAGGCGATCATCGACGTCGTGCCGGTGCGCCGCATGGGAACACCGGACGATATCGCCCACGCCGCCGCCTTCCTGCTCGATCAGCGCAGCGGCTTCGTCACGGGGCAGGTTCTCTATGTCTGCGGCGGCATGACGGTGAGCGTGGCAGCGGTCTGAACGGGCTAGAGCCGGATCTCGATCCGCAGGTGAACGGTCATGCCGGCACGGATCGCTTCCTTGTCGCGGATCTCGGCCTTGAGCGGCAGGATATAGGCGCCGGCTTTGCTGTCGGGGAAGATCGAGGTCGTCCACCGGGTCTTGCCGATGGTCACGGCAACCGGCAGCGAGCCCCATCCCCGCTTCATGCCGCCGAAGAGGGTGCGTATCGCCGTGGATTGGCGCTTGGGCAGCGTCACAAAGTACCAGGTCGCCTTGCCGGGATAGAGCCAGACCTTTGCCTTCATTCTGTATTCGTGTGGCGCGGCCATCGCATCCTATAGCAGCGTCAGCTGGTCGCCGGGCCGCGGCGGCACCTTGAACAATGACAGATCCGGGTTCCAGTCGTTCCGGTTGAGCTCGAGCCGGGCGCAGGCAAGGCGGAAGCGCTTGCGCAGCAGCTCGGCATAGGGGCCCTGGCCGCGCATGCGGCTGACGAAATTGGGATCGTTGAGCCGTCCGCCGCGGGTTTCGCGGATCAGGTTGAGCACGTGCCTGGCCTTGAGCGGCGCATGCTCCTCCAGCCACTCGGTGAACAGATCCTTGATCTCGAAAGGCAGGCGCAGGAGCGTGTAGCCGGCCGAGCGGGCGCCGGCTTGACAGGCCGCCTCGAGAATCGCTTCGAGCTCGTCGTCGTTGAGGGCCGGGATCATCGGCGCCGCCATCACGCCGGTGGGGACGCCGGCATCGTTGAGCGCCTTGATCGCGGCGAGGCGCCGCGAGGGCGTCGAGGCGCGGGGCTCCATCTTGTTGGCGAGATGCCGGTCGAGCGTGGTCACCGAGACGAAGACGCGCACCAGATCCTTGCGGGCCATCGGCGCGATGATGTCGAGGTCGCGGATCACCAGCGCCGACTTGGTGACCAGGCTGAAGGGGTGGTTGAAGCCGGCCAGCACCTCGAAGATGCCGCGCGTGATCTTCAGCTCCCGCTCGAGCGGCTGGTAGGGATCGGTGTTGGTTCCCAGCGCGATGATCGAGGGCTTGTAGCCTGGCTTCGCCAACTCGCCCGCCAGTAGCCGCGGCGCGTCGGGCTTGATCAGGATCTTGGTCTCGAAGTCGAGCCCGGTCGACAGGCCGAGATAGGCGTGGCTCGGCCGGGCAAAGCAGTAGATGCAGCCGTGCTCGCAGCCGCGATAGGGATTGATCGAGCGCTCGAAGGGCACGTCGGGGGAATCGTTCCTGGTGAGCACCGAGCGCGTCGCGTCGCGCATCACCGTGGTACGCAGCGGTGCGGCGTCGTCCTCTCCCTCGTCGCCGCTCTGCGCCTGCCAGCCATCGTCGGTAGCGAAACGCTGTGCCGGCTCGAAACGCCCGACCGGGTTGCTGATGGCGCCCCGGCCCTTGCGCGCTTTCTCGGGAACGATGTCGACCATACGACGATTATCGGCTAGGAATAGAACAAATCAAGAACATTGATTTCGATGCCAGATTTAGTAGTATGGTTCTCATCGGAGCCCCTATCTATGGCTAGTAAGCGGAAATCGGCAGGCCTTACGCCTCGCCAGATCGAAACGATTGGCAAGATCGAGCGCGAGCGCGGCCTCGAACTGCCGGAGGGCTGGGAGAAGGATGTCGCCTACGGCGAGGCGCTGCTCGACTGTCTGGCGATCGACCGCCAGGAACGTCCGCTGAAAGAAGTCGCACGTTTCGTCAACAATCTGGTCGTCGAGGTCGAGCAGGGCGCGACGGTCGAAGAGCTCAAAGAGAAATACCGGGTGCCGGCGAAACTGGCGCTGACGCTCCATCGCTATGCCCTGAAGCAGCTCGGTTGGCGCGGGGCGGAGGAGTGGTTCAGCGATCGCCAGCGTCTCAACCAGGCGATCGAGGAGAACGACGGGCTGGCGGTGTGAGCCGGGAAGAAGAAGGAGAAGAAGCCCCACGCGATTGCGGCGACAATGCGTCTTTTATGTCTTTCCGGTGGCAGCAGAAATCGCCTTGTCCAACTTGCTGATTCTGCCGGGCTATTTATGTGCAGCTCGGGCCTTGATATGTCCAACGTGTCTAACGATCTGTTGGGATGCCGCCGGTCTTTCCCGTCGTCGACGGAAAGCGTGACGCGCCGCCGCGCGTCGCGTTCTCGCGTCAGGCCGTCTAGGCGTCGTCCTGGAGCTGGTTCCAGATGCGGTCCATCTCTTTGTGGCAGCGCTTGAACAGCTCGATCAGCTTGGGGTCGAAATGGGCGCCCGGGTCGATGCGATCGTCGCCCTCGATGATGATCGTATACGCCTGCTCATGGCTGTAGCCGCTCTTGTAGGGCCGGGGGCTGCGCAGTGCGTCGTAGATATCGGCGAGCTGGACGAGGCGCGCCGAGAGCGGGATCTCCTCGCCCTTGAGCCCGTGCGGGTAGCCGCTGCCGTTCCACTTCTCGTGGTGGCAGAGCGCGATTTCGGCCGCCATCTTCAGACGGTCCGACTGCAGCAGGATCTGGTGGCCGTAATTGGGGTGGCGGTCCATCTCCTGCCGCTCCTCCGGCGTCAGGCGCCCTTTCTTCTTCAATACGGCCGAGTCAACGCTCATCTTGCCGACGTCGTGGAGCTGCGCCGAGTAGCGGATCTCGTCGCAGAACTCGGCAGGCATGCCGTAATTCTGCGCCAGCATGTAGGCGTACTCGTTGACCCGCACGATGTGGTTGCCGGTGTCTTCGTCGTGCAGCTCGGCGGCACGGGCGAGAAGGCGGATCGATATCTGGAAGGCCTCTTCGGTTTGGTCCTTGAGCTTGGCAATGCGCTTGCGTTGGCGTTGCAGGGTACGGCTACGCTCGGTCAGGCGCCGGTTCTGCTCCTGGATGCGCTCGATCATCAAGGCCCGGTCGATGGCCCCGCCGACGATGTGATTGATCGGCTGGATCAACGCGGCGTCCTCGCTGGTGAAGGGCAGGGGCCCCTTGCCGGCGCGGTCGCGCTTGTTGATCAGCTGCACCACGCCGATCACTTCCTCGGCGTAGTTCTTGAGCGGGAAGCAGAGGATGGAGCGCGAGCGGAAGCCGGTGGTCCTGTCGGTGTCGGGATTGAATCTGTAGGGCTTGTCGGCAGGAATCTTGTAGACGTCGTCGAGTCGGACGCGTTCGCCGGTGCGCGCTACGTAGCCGACCACCGAATTGGCGTCGGCGGGCAGCTTCAGCAGATCCTGCGGCACGGCCACGACATCGTTCTGCACGTTGGCGATCTCCAGCGTCTTCTTCCGCCCGCGCTCGCGCACGATAAAGATCGACCCGGCCTCGGCGCCGGTCAGCTTGCGGCTCTTGACCAGGACGCGGTGCAGCAGGTCATCGACCGCCGGCTGCGGGCCGCCGCTGATGAACTCGACGAATTCGAGGAGCACGCTCACGGTGCCATTATCGCACGGCGGCGAAAATCTTCGCCAGACGCCCGGCATCCAGCGTGTGGATAATCGCCTTTCGCGCCAGGGCGCGCGCTTCGGGCCCCAGCACGCGCTCCGCGCCGCTTGCCCGGAACGCTGCATAAGCCGCCGTGGTGCGCAGCGCGATCAGGCGGGCGAAGGGTTTGAGCCAGGGCCGTAGCGTCTGGGCGACACGCGGGCCTCGCTGCCGGAAATAGGTGTCGAGGAAGCGCCGCAGGTCGGTAGATGTCAGACGCTCGCCAGAGCGGCCCCAGGCGATCGCGGTGGGCAGCGTGGCGTGGGCCAGGTCGATTGCCGGACAGGCGTACTGGCCGCGCTCGAGGTCGAGGCAGATTGCCTTATCCTTGCCGGACCGGCTGTCCGTGGCGATCAGGAAGTTGCGGGGATGGGCATCGGTGACGACCAAGGTGCGCGGCGCTCGGCGCAGCGCCTTGGCGTTCTCGCGGGCGAACTCACGTGCCCAGCGCCGCTCGCCTTCGATCACTTGCCGGATCTCCGAGGTCAGTGCCGCGGCGCCGCGTTCGAGATTCCGCTCGATCAGAGTCAGCGTCGCGACAAACGGTTCCGGGATTGCAGGAACCGGCGTCTTGCCCCGCGGTACCGGCAGGTCGTGGAGGGCGGCCAACGCCACGGCGAGAGCCGGCAGATCCTCGGGTACCCGGGGCATGCGCCCCCCGATGGCCTCGACGAGCAGGGCGCCGGCCGGCAGGTAGCGCGAGGGTCGGAGCACGGCGTGCAGCGCCGGCGTGTGGCCGCTGGCGGCGGCGCGCCGGAAAATCGTCGCCTGGCGATCCAGGGCTTTGGCCGCGCCGGGCAGGATTGGTACCCGCAAGACGAGACCGCGGCCGCGCAGCCGCCAGTGCCGGTGAGCGAGGCCGTTGCGCGGCAGTTCCTCGAGAGTTTCGGGGCGGATCCGCGCCCCGATCGCGGTGAGCGCGGCGACCAAGTCGCGGCTCTTCGGAATGACGGCCTGCGGAGGCATGGGGGTTACATAACCCGTCGCGAGTCAGGGTGCTATGATCATCGCGTGCTGAGTATCGTCATTCCGACCCTGAACGCCGGGAGTAGCTTGCCGGCAACCCTCGCCTCCCTGGAAGAACGGCCGACGGACAGTGAGATCGTCGTCAGTGACGGTTTCTCGACCGATGCCACACGAGCCGTCGCGCAGGCAGCGGGGCTGCGCGTGGTCGAGAGCCCGCGAGGCCGTGGCATGCAGCTCGCTGCCGGAGCAGCCGCAGCACGGGGCGACTGGCTGCTTTTCCTGCATGCCGACACGCGGCTGGCGCCGGGCTGGGCGGCGGTCGTCCGGTGTTTCTGCGCTGTCGGTTCGCAGCGCGCCGCCTACTTCCGTTTCACTCTTGACGACGATGCGGCGGCCGCACGACGACTCGAGGCGCTGGTGGCCTGGCGCTGCCGGCGCCTGGGCCTGCCCTATGGCGACCAGGGGCTGTTGATCGCCACGAACCTTTATCGCGAGACCGGTGGCTTCCATGCCTTGCCGCTGATGGAGGATGTTCACCTGGTGCGCCGGCTCGGGCGCCACCGGCTCGTCGGGCTCGATCACCCGGCCATCACCTCGGCGGCGCGTTACCAGGACGGCTATCTCCGGCGCTCGCTGCGCAATCTCTCCTGCCTGGCGCTGTACTTCGCCGGGCTGCCGCCGGCGCGCATCGTCCGCCTCTACGAATGAGACGGCATCTGGTTGTCTTCGCCAAGGCGCCCGCCCTCGGGCGGGTAAAGAGCCGCCTGGCGGCGGGCATCGGCGCTAGTGCCGCGCTCGCATTCTACCGCCGCACCCTGGCCGCGTTGCTGCGCCGGGTTGGGCGCGACCGGCGCTGGCGCACCGTTCTCGCGGTGACGCCGGATCGGTCGGCGAACGCCCGCGTTTGGCCGGCGCACCTGCCGCGGCGCCCGCAAGGGCGGGGCGATCTCGGCGTGCGCATGGGGCGTGTCTTTCGGGTGTGGGAGAGGGGACCGGCGATCATCATCGGCGCCGACATTCCCGACATCACGCCGGCTCACATCGCCCAGGCTTTCCGCGCCCTCGCCGGCGCCGATGCCGTCTTCGGTCCGGCGCGTGACGGGGGCTACTGGCTGGTGGGGTTGCGCCGGGGGCCGAAGCCGCCGGACATTTTCAAGAATGTCCGCTGGTCAACGAAGCATACGCTCTCCGACACGCTGGCCAATCTCAAGGGCCGGCGTGTGGTGCAGATCGACACGCTCGAGGATATCGACGACGTGGCCGCTTACCGGCGCTGGCGTAACCGCTAGGCGCCCTCGTGCTCATCGGGCAAGGCGCTCGCGCATCCAGTCGGCGGCCAGTGGCCGCCAGGCCCAGGGCATGTTGTTCACCACGTGGTTGCCGTCGGGATACATGGCGAGCTGCTTGTCCGGGCTGGCGATCTCGTGGAACAGCCGCTCGGCCTGAGCGGGCGGGATCAGCCGGTCCTGCCGGCCGAAGATTACCAGCATGGGAATGGCGATCTTTTCTGCCACACCTGTGAGATCGAGCCGCGCCGCAGCCTTCTTGGCCGCCGCCAAGTCCGGCGAATGGCTGCGGATGCGGAAGGCTTCCTGGGTGAGCGACGGCACATGGTCGAAATGCGCGCCGAAATCATACGGGCCGCCCACCGGCACGGCGCCGCGCAGGCGCTTCTCGAAGGCCGCGGCGCGGGCCACGTAGTAGCCGCCGAGGCTGACCCCGACCGCGGCTACGCGGCGTCCATCGACGTCGCTACGCTTCTCCAGCCAGTCGAGCACGGCGCTCATCACCTTCTCGAATTCCGGCTCGATTGGCAGCGCTTCCGATTCGCCCTGGCCCGGCCCGTCAATCGTCAGGGTGGCGATGCTACGACGGTGGAATAGCGGCTCGAAGCTGTTCATCTCCTCCTTCACCGAATCGAGGCCACAGACGATCAGTGCCACCGGGGGACGTGTTACGCCGGGCGGGCGGCGCAGGTAACCGGGCAGGGCGGTCTTGCCATAGGGGATGGAGACTCGATCCGCCGGGGGATCGAGATGCGCGATGGCCTTGCGATAGTTCCCGTGGGTGGCGGCGTCGGCCCGGCGGTACTGCTCCATGTCGTCGAAGAAGACGAACTTGCCGAAATGGTGGCAGAGTGCTGCGCGCACATAGGCGTCGGCGGCAGAGATCAGGCT
>VGEI01000024.1 GCA_016869415.1 Alphaproteobacteria bacterium | reverse complement strand
GAAATCAGAGATCTGACCGGCGGCGGCGGCGCCGTTTCATCGGACGAGGTAGAACAGCCTGTGGATAAGCCGCTTGCGCCGGACACGCCGGCTTGAGTCGCATTTCACACGTGCCAGTCCTATATTTTGAAGGATGCGGGGCCGTATGTGGCCCTTTTTCATTTCCGGTCTTTCCCAGGTATGCAGCCGAAAATCGTCATCCGCGGAGCGCGCGAGCACAATCTCAAGAACATCGACGTCGAGATGCCGCGCGACAGCCTGGTCGTCGTCACCGGACTGTCAGGCTCCGGTAAGTCGTCGCTGGCCTTCGACACGATCTATGCCGAGGGCCAACGTCGCTACGTCGAAAGCCTGTCGGCCTACGCCCGTCAGTTCCTCGAGTTGATGGAGAAGCCGGACGTCGATTCCATCGACGGCCTGTCACCGGCGATCTCCATCGAGCAGAAGACGACCTCGCGCAACCCGCGTTCGACCGTCGGCACGGTTACCGAGATCTACGACTATCTGCGCCTGCTCTATGCCCGGATCGGCGTCCCCTACTCGCCGGCCACCGGCCTGCCGATCGAGGCGCAGACGGTCAGCCAGATGGTCGATCGCATCTTGGCGCTCAAGGAAGGCACGCGGCTCTATCTGCTGGCGCCCATCGTCCGCGGCCGCAAGGGCGAATACCGCAAGGAGCTGCAGGATCTGCAGAAGCGCGGCTTCCAGCGCGTGAAGGTCGACGGCAAGCTCTACGAGATCGATGCCGTGCCGGCGCTCAACAAGAAGCTCAAGCACGACATCGAGATCGTGGTCGACCGGTTGGTCGTGCGGCCGGACCTCGGCAACCGCCTGGCCGATTCCGTCGAGACCGCCCTGAGCCTGGCTGACGGACTGCTCTTCGCCGAAAACGCCGATAGCGGCGAGCGCCTGACGTTCTCTGCCCGCTTCGCCTGCCCGGTATCGGGATTCACCATCGACGAAATCGAGCCGCGGCTATTCTCGTTCAACAATCCGTTCGGCGCCTGCCCGGCCTGCGACGGGCTGGGCGAGAAGCTCTACATGGACCCTGAACTCGTGGTGCCCAACAACCGGCTCAGCCTGCGCGAGGGGGCCATCGGCCCGTGGGCGGCGACACCATCGCAATACTACGACCAGACGCTCGACGGACTGGCCCGGCACTTCAAGATCTCGGTCGATACGCCGTTCAAGGACCTCAAGAAGGACGTCCAGAGTCAGATCCTCTTCGGCACCGGAGAAACGGCGGTGCGCATCGCCTATTCCGACGGCCTGAAGAAGTACACGACCGAGAAACCCTTCGAGGGCGTGATCACCAATCTCGAACGCCGCTGGCGCGAGACGGACAGCGCCTGGATCAAGGACGAGCTGAGCCGATACCAGTCGGCCAAGCCGTGCGAAGTCTGCAACGGCGACCGCCTCAAGCCCGAAGCGCTGGCGGTGAAGATCAACCGCCTGCACATCAGCGAAGTGACGCGGATGTCGATCGACGAGGCGGCAATCTGGTTCGACGCCCTGCCCGCGTCGCTGACGCCGAAGCAGCGGGAGATTGCTGCCCGTATCCTCAAGGAGATCAACAGCCGGCTTGGCTTCCTGGTCAACGTCGGGCTTGAGTACCTCACGCTGGGCCGAGCCTCCGGCACGCTATCCGGGGGCGAGAGCCAGCGCATTCGCCTCGCCTCGCAGATCGGCTCGGGGCTCACCGGTGTGCTTTACGTGCTCGACGAGCCCTCCATCGGCCTCCATCAGCGCGACAATGCCCGGCTGCTCGCGACCCTCAAGCGCCTGCGCGATCTTGGCAACACGGTGATCGTCGTTGAGCATGACGAGGACGCGATCCGCGAGGCCGACTACCTGATTGACCTCGGACCCGGCGCGGGTGTGCATGGCGGCAAGATCGTGGCCATCGGCACACCCGACGAGGTGATGCGCAGTACCGGCAGCTTGACAGCGCAATACCTGACCGGCCTGCGGCAGATCGAGGTGCCGAAGCTGCGCCGGCCGGGCCACAAGGGCCAGCGCATCCGCGTGCGCGGGGCGCGGGCGAACAACCTGAAGAGTCTGAACGTCGATTTTCCACTCGGCACGTTCACCTGCGTCACCGGCGTATCCGGCGGCGGCAAGTCGACGCTGGTGATCGAGACGCTCTATAAGGCCCTGGCCCGCCGCCTGCACGGGGCGCGCGAGCAATCCGGAGCGCATGACGGGATCGACGGTATCGAGTTCATCGACAAGATTGTCGACATCGACCAGTCGCCGATCGGCCGTACACCGCGATCGAACCCGGCGACCTATACGGGTGCCTTCACTCCGATCCGCGACTGGTTCGCTGGCCTGCCGGAGGCCAAGGCCCGCGGCTATGCGGCGGGCCGGTTCTCCTTCAACGTCAAGGGCGGGCGCTGCGAGGCCTGCCAGGGTGACGGCGTCATCAAGATCGAGATGCACTTTCTGCCGGACGTCTACGTCCAGTGCGACGCCTGCCATGGCAAGCGTTACAACCGGGAAACTCTCGAGGTTAAGTTCAAGGATAAGTCGATCGCCGAAGTCCTCGAGATGACCGTCGATGAGGGGGCGGATTTCTTCTCCGCTGTTCCCTCGATCCGCGACAAGCTCGTTACCCTGAAACGTGTCGGGCTGGGCTACATCCACATAGGTCAGCAGGCCACCACTCTCTCCGGGGGCGAGGCGCAGCGGGTGAAGCTGGCCAAGGAGCTCTCGCGCCGGGCCACGGGCAAGACCCTCTATATTCTGGACGAGCCGACGACCGGTCTGCATTTCGAGGACGTGAACAAGCTCCTCGAAGTGCTGCATGCGCTGGTCGATGCCGGCAACACGATCATCGTCATCGAGCACAATCTCGAAGTCATCAAGACCGCCGACTGGATCGTCGACCTGGGGCCCGAGGGCGGCTCCAAGGGCGGGAGGGTCGTGGCATGCGGCCCACCCGAGGCCATCGCCCAGGCCAAAGGAAGCTACACGGGCCAGTACCTGGCGCCCTACCTGGCACGCACGGGCCAGCGGGCCCGTAAACGGGCCTGACGCCCGGCCCTCACACTCGCTCAGCCTCTTTCGGCTGATGCTACCCGCCAGGTCGCTGGTCGCGGGTTCCCCTTCTTGTCCGGCACCGCCGCAGCCGCTGACCTATAGATAGTCAGGTCGCAATGCCGAGCTTGTTCAGCTGATCGCGCCGGATCGACTGCGAGCGCTTGCTGGTCGCCTCTTCGAAATCGGGCCCGAAGATGTGCCGGCCTGTGGGATCGACAAGCTTCGCGACCAACGCGTTGAGAGCTTCGCGTTCGACGGTTGGATCGTTCGTGCGAATCAGCTGCTTGGGCGCAAGGTATTCACGCCGCAGGCGTTCCAGCAGCACCGCCTTGCTCGACGGCATGCCGCGCCCATTGAGCAGACCATGAACAAGCTGAAGCTGCGGCGTCGGCTTCTTCACGGTGGCCATATCGAGACGCCCGAGGATCAGGTCTGCCAGCAGACCGAGAGCCGCGCCGAGGCTCGGCTGATCGCCGAGTATATCCTGCACCAGAGAACCCGATCCCAGCAGGTCCGCAATGATGTCATCGAGGTAGGCGACTTGCTGCTTGTCGACGTCGTCGGTTACCAGGGCGGCGATCTGCTCGAGCTTGCCGGCTAGACTCCCGGAGCCGTTGAGATATGCGGTGAGCGCCGTCTTGACGATGTAGCCGCGCTCACCCTCGGTTAGATCGCGTCGATGCGGCGGCAGAGCAGCGCGAACTCCTTCTCCACGAGTACCGGTATCCGCTTACGCTCAGACATCGTCTCCTGCGCCTTGTACATCGCCTGATTGACGAGCTTGTAGATCTCGTCGATCCGCGCCCGGATCTCGCCGTGCCCGGCTCCCGACTGGGCCTGGGCCAGTTGCGCGACTGCCCCCGAGATCAGGCCCATGCTGTCGAGCTTCTTCTGGTAGCTGTAATTGTGGAGAAGCTCCGTCGGGGTGATCATCAGATGGTCGAGGAATTCGCGCAGTACGCGATTCATCACGATGCGCGAATCCAGGCCGACGAACTCCTCGATCGTCGTGCACACGCGTGTCTCGGTGATCTTGCTCGAGAGCGTGATCGTCTTCTTCGCCTTAGGGGGGCGCTTCTCGGTGAAAATCTCCTTTTTCAGGTTGAGACCGCCACCAATCATCGAGCGGTACCGGACGACCCGGACTTCTTCGACCTTGTCGTCGCTGAACAGAGACTTGGCGCAGGCGATGGCATCCTTCTCGTGCTCGAAGGCGTTCTCCGTCACCCAGTGCTTGTCGAAAAAGGCTTGGACCTCGAACTCTACCTGCCGCCCGGCGATCGCAGGCCCCCGCTTCCCCCAACCCGACGCTCCTGTACTCTCGCTCATCTCCTCTAACCTCCCCCGCGGCGCGGCTGCGCTCCCCGCTGTGGCGCCCCACCCGACTGAGCCACGCCACCCGGAAGATCATATTCCGGGTCCGGCTTGAGTCCCGGAAACTGCGGCGCGGGCTTCCAAGCCCGAACACGCGTCTGCGCCTCGGTGATATCGCTCGGCATCATGTTCTTCTGCAGGTCGCGCAGGCGCTGCTGCGCTGCAGTTCTGATCTCTGGAGGACCGCCTCGCGATGCGAGATTGAGCCAGACAAGCGCCTCGATATTGGCCTCCGAGGAGGCGACCGAGCCGTCACCGACCGAGCCGAGCCAGAGTTGTGCCGCAGGGTGGCCTCGTATCGCGGCACGCTTGTACCATTCCATCGCTTCCCGCTCGTTCTTCGTGACCCCGAAACCAGTCTCAAGGCGGCGGGCGTATTGATAGGTGGCGTTGACGCTGCCGGCCTCGGCGGCGTTCTTGACCCACACCGTGCCTTCGACAGGGTCACGCGGAACGCCCATGCCGTAGTCATAGAGTGCTGCCAGGTCGATCATCGCCGGCATATATCGGTTCTCCGCCGATTTGCGCAGCCAGATCAGCATGTCGGCGGGGCTGATCGGCAATCCTCCGCGCCCGTTTGCGTAAGCGTTGGCGAGCGCAAATTGGGCTTCAGCGTGCCCCTTGTTGGCGGCGAGCCGGTACCAATGATTGGCCTCGGTGGGATTGAGTTGCACCGGACCCGCGCCGTTGTCGGACATCACGGCCAGCAGATACTGAGCTTCGGTGTGACCCCGATGCGCCAGCGGTAGGAGCCGCAGATAGGCGTCCTGATAGTTGCGTGCATTGAAATGCGCCTGGACGATCATGAACTCCTTATCGTCGGCGGTCGGCGGTTTCACCTGGAGGGTGGCCGCCGGGCTCGTCGCTCCCCCCGGAGCAGCCGGGGACGCCGGCACCGGCGGTGGGTTCTGGGCCATCGAAGACCCTACGGCCATTGCCGATAAGGCAATCCCAACAATGGCTTGACGGAATCGATTCACGAGCACTCCGGCGCTAGGCAGGGCTATAGAATCCTTGTTACGCCCAACTCGGTTAATGAAGTCTTGTTTTTCCTCTATTTCATGGCTTTGGCAGCCACTGCTTCTATTTCGATGAGCCAGGCCGGGCTGGCCAGGGCCGCGACCACGACGAGGGTCGAGGCCGGCCGGTTGCCGTCCAGAGCCTTGTCCCGCGCGGTCCTGGCAGCTCCGACATGGCCCTTGTTGGTCAGATAGGTCGTAACCTTGACGAGGTCGCCGACCCCCATCCCCGCAGCAGCCAAAATGCTGCGGATATTCGCCCAGCACTGATCCGCCTGGGCCTCTATGCCGTCGCGGGGTATGCCGTCCGGTGCCACACCAATCTGCCCGGAAATATGCAACCAGCGCGCGTTGGCTGGAACTTCAACTGCTTGGCTGTAGCTGCTCGCCGGCTTGGCGACGGTTGACGGGTTGTGGACTGTGTTCATCGCCCTCACCCCCACATGCGTGGTGACCGTTCCTATTCTATTACGGCGCTGCCGTGCGGGTTGCAACCTGTCGCCGGCGGCGATATCTCCGTGCCATGAATTCTTCCTTGCCCGTTCATGTTATCGGCGGCGGTCTCGCCGGCTCGGAGGCGGCCTGGCAGATCGCCCGCCAAGGGGTTCCCGCCGTGCTGCATGAGATGCGGCCGAAGCGCAATACCGAGGCGCATGTCGGCGACAAGCTGGCCGAGCTCGTCTGTTCCAATTCGTTCCGTTCGGACGACAGCGCCACTAACGCGGTCGGTCTCCTGCATGCAGAGCTGCGCCGCTGTCAGTCCTTGATTCTTCGGGCCGCGGACGCGCACCGGGTGCCGGCGGGTGCCGCACTCGCCGTGGACCGCGAAGGATTCGCGGCGGCCGTTACTGCGGCGCTCGAGGCCGAGCCTCTGGTCACTATCGTGCGCGACGAGATCGCCGATTTGCCTCCGGCGGAATGGGACAAGGTCATTGTGGCCACGGGTCCCCTCACCTCACCAGCCTTGGCGCAGGCGATTCAGGCCCTGACCGGCCGGCAGTACCTAGCTTTCTTCGACGCCATCGCTCCGATCGTGCACCGGGAGTCGATCGACTTCAGCAAGGCTTGGTTCCAGTCGCGCTACGACAAAGGCAACGGCAAGGACTACGTCAATTGTCCCCTCGACCGGGAGCAGTACGAAGCCTTCGTGGCAGCTTTGCTGTCGGGAGAGAAGAGCGAGTTCAAGGAATGGGAATCCAATACCCCGTATTTCGAGGGCTGCCTGCCTATCGAAGTCATGGCGTCGCGCGGCTTAGACACGCTGCGCTTCGGCCCGATGAAGCCTGTCGGCCTGACCGATCCCAACACCGGCCGGCGCGCTCACGCCGTCGTGCAGCTTCGCCAGGACAACGCACTCGGCACCTTGTTTAACATCGTCGGTTTCCAGACCAAGCTGAAGCATGGTGAGCAGAGGCGCGTCTTTCGCATGATCCCGGGCCTTGAGAATGCCGAATTCGCCCGGCTCGGCGGCCTGCACCGCAACACCTTCCTCAACTCCCCAACGCTGCTCGACGGCACGCTCCAGCTCAACGCCGACCCGCGCCTGCGCTTCGCCGGCCAGATCACCGGCGTCGAAGGCTATGTCGAGAGCGCTGCTATCGGGCTACTCGCCGGTCGTTTCGCCGCCGCCGAGCGCCTCGGCCGGGTGCCGGACGTGCCGCCCGCAACAACGGCGCTTGGTGCCCTATTGGCCCACGTCACCGGCGGCGCCGACGCGGCGACCTTCCAGCCCATGAACTGCAATTTCGGTCTCTTCCCGCCATTACCCGAGACGCCCGGCAAGAAGATTCGCGGCGACGACCGCAAGCGGCTGATGAGCAGCCGTGCGCTCGCCGATCTGGAGGCCTGGCTCGGAACGAAGCAGGAAGCGGCCGAGTGATCAGCGCGCCTTGAAGCGTAGCGGGATTTCCTTGGCGCCCCGCAGGACAAGGTTATCGCTCCACTCCAGATCCTGGCGCTCGAGCTCGATGTCATCCAGCCGCGCCAAGAGCCGGGTGAAAGCGATTTCACCCTCGAGGCGGGCGAGCGGCGCACCGATGCAATAGTGGGCTGAATAACCGAAGGCGATGTGACGATTGTCCGAACGCTCAAGATCGAGCCTGTCGGGATCCATGAACACTGCCGCGTCACGATTGGCTGCGTTGATCATGAGGAATAGCCGATCGCCGGCGGCAATCCGCCGCTCTCCATAGGTCACCGTTTCCTTGGCAACCCGCGTCACGCTCGCTGCCGGGCTGTCGTAGCGCAGCAGCTCCTCGACCGCTGATTCGGCGAGTTCCGGTCTCGCTTGCCATTTGGCAAGCTCATCGGGATGACGAAGCAGCGCGATCATCCCGTTGCCGATCAGGTTTGCCGTCGTCTCGTGGCCGGCGAAAAGGATCAGCACTGCCGTCGCCACCAGCTCATCCTCGCTGAGGACCCGTCCGTCCTCCTCCGCCGCAACAAGTCCGCCAATCACATCATCCTTTGGTGCCGAGTTGCGCCGCTCACGGACGATAGCACGAAAGTAGGTATCCATCTCGGCCAACCCGTAGCAGGCGCGCTCGTACTTTTGTGGTGTCGCCTGAGCGCCGCCGACGAAGGCGGCAAGGTCGTCAGACCAGCCTTTGAAGCGCTCAATGTCCTCCTCCGGCACACCCAGCATGCCGGCGATCACCGTCGCCGGCAGCGGATAGGCGAAATCTGCGATCATTTCCATGCGGCCGCGCGGCGCTATGTGGTCGATGAGCTGATCGACGATGGCACCGATCCGTCCTCGCAGCCGCTCGATGGCGCGCGGCGTGAACGCCTTGTTCATCAGCCCCCGCAGCCGTGTGTGTACAGGAGGGTCAACGAATACAGCCCAGCGCGTCAGGATGCGTTCGAGCCCCGACAGGGCGACACGACGAGCCGGCGGCAAGCTATCCATGAACGGCGTGATCCGGTCGGCTGAGAGCTTCGGATCGTGCAGCGCCGCGCGCACGTCCGCGTAGCGCGTGAGCAGCCAGCCTTTGAGCACCGGGCTCCAGCACACCGGGTTCGTCGTGCGCAGCCTGCCGAAGATCGGATACGGATCGGCCATGACTTCCGGCCGGCGCGGATCGAAGACATCATTCATGCGGGCAACGGTAGCACGGCCCTAGTAGCGCCCGCGCCAGCCAGCGAGCGCCAGCCGCAGCGCATCGAATGGCACAGGTTCGGACAGCTTAGGGGAAAACAGGTCGAACCCCACTTTAACCAGGCGCTGCCGGTGGATATCGGCGAAGACGGCGGGCAATAGCACCGGCAATGCACTCCGTGGCACGTCGCGAGCCAAGCGGCGTGCCGCTGCGAGCAGTTCCCCCGCTCGCCCGGCGGTCACCCGGGCTACCGCGGCAAGGCCGGGGCCCGGCCGGCCTTCGAAGACGGCATCGGCTTCAACGCCCTCCTTCGCCAGGAGGTCGGCAGGAAGGAAAAGCCGGCGTCTTCGGGCCTGGAACGGCACGGCGCGCAGCAAGCCGAGCAATGCCCACGCCGCCCCAGCTTGGTCCGCGGCAGCATGCGCCGCCTCCGACTTCTCTCCGAGAACATCAAGAGCCGCCTGTTGCAGAGCACCCGAGGTGCCTCTCGCGTAAGCCTCCATGGCTTCCAGATTTTCTGGCAGCGAATCGTCGAGGTCCGCTTCACGCGTCACCAACAAGCGCTCGATCAAGGCTGGCCGGACCGGCCTGCCCTTTATCGCCGCGCTCAGCGCTTCGGCGATCGGATGGGCGCGCACCGTACCGCGCGCGAACTCCGCCAGCGCCTCGCGCCACCATTGCAGGCGGATCTGCCCGAGGAGCGGTTCGCTGACCGTTTCCCGGATCTTCGAGATTTCGAGATTGAAGGCGTACAGCGCCAGCAGGTGGCTACGCGCCGGCTCGGGAGCGAACAGCAAGCATAGGTAACGCTCGCGGTCGAAGCGGCGGACCTGCTCCAGGCAATACGCGGCAGAGTCGTGCGGCATCGCTCCGAAACCCATAGACTGCGCCCTGTATAGCGCGAATCCGGACCCGATGAACGTCATGTCCTCCGCTCCGACCCGTACCGCTACGACCGAGAATTTTCCGGTCGGGTCCTGGCTCATTGCGCCGGCGTTACGGCCGCTCGTCGCAGCCTATTACCGGGTCACACGCTCGGCGGACGACATCGCCGACGACCCGAGACTCCCGGCTGAGGACAAGACGGCGCTCCTCGATCGTATCGATACGACACTGGCAGGCGGCTCGGACGAAGACACGGCTGCGGTAGCACTGCGCGATGCCTTCCGCGCCCGCGGCCTGGCTATTGAGCATGCGCGTCATCTGCTGCAGGCGTTCAAAGCCGACGCCGTCAACCGGCCTTGCCGGAGCTGGAGCGATCTTCTGACCTATTGCCGCTTCTCAGCTGCACCGGTCGGCCGCTTCCTGCTCGAACTCCACGGCGAGGCCCGCAGCACGTGGCCGGCAGGCGATGCGCTGTGCAGCGCGCTCCAGATTCTCAACCACCTGCAGGACTGCCAGTCCGACTGGCGAGACCTGCAACGCCTCTACCTTCCCGCCGACTGGTTGCGCGAGGCCGGGCTGACGCCCGAGGCGCTGTTGGCGCCGAACACCTCCCCTGCGCTACGCGGGGTTCTCGACCGCGCACTGGACGGAGTCGATCGGCTCAACCAGGTCGCCGCGACCTTGCCCAAGCAGATCGCCAACCGCCGCTTGCGCATGGAGGTCACGGCTATCCTTTTCATCTCGAAGCGCCTTGCCTCACGATTGCGTCACGGCGATCCGTTGGCCGGCCGCGTCGCGCTCTCGATGTTCGTGAAGGCCGGCGCGCTGCTCGCCGGCGGCATGCGCGGGTGGTGGCGATGAGCAAGACCCGGACACGCTCGACCTTCTACTGGGCTATGGCCCTGATGCCGCGTGAGCGCCGCCAGGCGATGTTCGCGCTCTACGATCTGGCGCGCGCCCTCGACGATGTAGCCGATGGGGAGGGTTCGTGTGAGGCTCGTCGCGCCGGCCTCGACGAATGGCGACGGGAGATCGACCGTCTCTACGCTGGGGCACCGACGCACGCTCTGACCCAGGCCCTGCTCCCGGTTGTCAGGCGTTTCGACTTGCCGCGCGCCGAGTTCGAGGAGCTGACCCGCGGTATGGAGATGGATGTCGACGGCCCGCTGGTAGCCCCTCCAAGAGCGGCTCTTGACCTCTATTGCCGGCGTGTCGCCGGAACGATCGGGCGTCTCTCTCTTCCCATCTTCGGGGCCGATGGCGTAGCCGAATGCGAATTTGCCCTCTATCTTGGACGCGCCTTGCAGCTGGTGAATATCCTGCGCGATCTCAACGCGGACGCCGAGACCGGCCGGCTCTATGTTCCCCTGGAATATCTGCAAGCGGCGGGGATCGAACCCGGTTCGCCGCGAACCGTCCTCGCCGCACCGAGCTTCAACCAAGCGGCCCAGCGGCTGGTTGCCGATGCCGAGGAGGCCTTCGCCGCCGCCCATGCGCGCCTGCCGGACTGCAACCGTCGCGCACTCTGGCCAGCGTTGGCGATGAGCGCAGCCTATCGAGCGCTGCTCCATCGCCTTGCCAAGTCGGCATTGCCGATGCCGACGCGCCAGCATGTCAGCCGCGGTGCTGCGCTGTGCGCCGCCCTGCGGGCAGCGATTTTCGCCCGAGCCTGATGCGTATCCATGTCATCGGCGCCGGGCTGGCTGGCCTTGCCGCATCGTGGCGTCTGGCTGAGGACGGCTATGCGGTAACCCTCTACGACGCGGCACCTCAGGCTGGTGGCCGCTGCCGCTCCTTCCTCGACCTCACTCTCGACCGCGTGGTGGACAATGGCGGCCATGTCCTGCTCGGCGCCAACTCGGCCGCACTCGGCCTGCTGCGCGCCACGAGCGGGCTTGCGGCGATGAGCGAGATTGCGCCGGCGGCCTTTCCGTTTCACGACCTGTCGACCGGCGAGACCTGGACCCTCCGGCCCAACCCCGGGCCTTTGCCTTGGTGGATCCTTAGCGCCGGCCGCCGCGTTCCCGACAGCCGGCCCGGGGACTATCTTACAGCTCTCTCGCTGCTGTCGGCTGGCGCCGACGCAACCGTCGCGGACTGCTTCCCACGCTCACCATTGACCGAACGGCTGTGGGAACCGTTTGCCGTCGCGGTGATGAATGCCTCGATCACGGAGGCGGCGGCACATCCCCTCGGCCGGGTACTACTCGGCGCTTTCGGCCGCGGCGAACGTGGCTGCCGGGCGTGGATCGCCAAGTCCGGCCTGTCTTCTGCCTTCGTCGATCCGACGTTGAAGCGCCTGACGGAGCGCGGCGCCGAATTCCGCTCCGGCTGGCGCCTCACTCGCCTGGAGATCGCCGGGGGCCGGGTGACCAGGCTGCTCTTCGACGAAGAGCATGTCGCTCTCACCGAAAATGACCGGGTGGTGCTCGCGGTGCCGCCGTCGAGTGCTGCCGATCTGCTGCCGGGTCTCACGGTTCCCGAAGGCAGCAGCGCCATCGTCAACGCGCATTACCGGCTCGACCGGCCTGCGGTGCTGCCGGGCGGCAGGACGCTGCTCGGGCTGATCGGCGGTAACGCCCAGTGGCTGATCGCCCGCGACGATATCGTCAGCGTGACGGTCAGCGGCGCCGACGCCCTGGTCGACCGGCCCGCCAACGACCTGCTAGATCTGCTGTGGTCCGATGTCGGGCGCGCGCTGGGCTTCGACACACCCCGGCCGCCGGCCCGACTGATCAAGGAGCGCCGTGCCACCTTCGCCCAGACGCCGGCCAATCAGCGGCGCCGCCCATCGTCGCGGACACGCTATCCCAACCTCTTGCTTGCCGGTGACTGGACCGATACCGGCCTTCCGGCAACCATAGAGGGCGCGGTGCGCTCCGGCCTGACCGCCGCTGCGTCGGCCATTCGCTAGGCGGCGGCTACCGGCGTGGCGAACCCTCGGCCGCACGCCGGCGCCACTGGATCAGCATGACCAGGCCGAGCAGGGCCAGAGCCGGCACGTAGAGCCAGTATTTCGACGGCCGGTCGGCCGGCAGCAGCAGCTTCGTCACGGTAAAGCCGGATTCGAGCCCGACGCGCTTGGCGTAGGAGCCGAACTTGATGGCGCCGACCTTGACCTGGCTGCCGAGCGTCGTGAACTGGGCGCCCGCCCGGTCGACGCGCGCCCTGCCGCTGCCGGGCTCGCCCATCGGCAGGCTGATGGTCTTCGTCACATCGTCGCCCTCGATGCTGGTGCCTTCGACGATGAAGGTCAGACGGCCGTTCTCCGGCAGTTGCTCCGCGATCTCGAAGATCCGGGAGGCCGGCGCTTCGACGTAGGGTGGATGGATCAGGTCCATCCAGAATCCCGGGCGGAACAGGGTGAAGCACACCAGCAGCAGCACAGCCGACTCCCAGAGCCGGCTGCGGACCAGGAACCAGTTCATCGTCCCTGCCGCGAAGAGCAGCATGGCGACCGTGGACATGGCGATGACCAGGACTGCCTCGGCCCAGCTCTCCACGTCGATCATCAGCAGCTCGGGATTGAAGATGAAGACGAACGGAAGCACGGCGGTGCGCATGCTGTAGACGGTGCCCTGGAGTCCGGTCTTGATCGGGTCCTCGCCGGAGATGGCGGCGGCGGCGAAGCTGGCCAGCCCGACCGGCGGCGTCACATCGGCCATGATGCCGAAATAGAAGACGAAGAGATGGACCGCGATCAGCGGGATGGCCAGCCCGGCCTGCGCGCCGAGCTCGACGATCACCGGCGCCATCAGGGTCGCCACCAGGATGTAGTTGGCCGTCGTCGGAATGCCCATGCCGAGCAGCAGGCAGATGATCGCGGTCAGCACCAGCATGGCGATGACGTTGCCGCCGGAGAGGAACTCGACGAAATCGGTCATCATCAGGCCCATGCCGGTGAGGGTCACCGTGCCGACGACGATGCCGGCCGTCGCCGTCGCGACGGCAATGCCGATCATGCCCCGCGCCCCGAGATTGAAGCCGTCGATCAGCTCCCGCAAACCCAGCTGCGCCGCAGCCGCCACATCCTGTTTGCGGAATAAGGCGATGAGCGGGCGCTGCGTCACGACGATGCCCATGATCGTCGCAGTCGCCCAGAAGGCCGACAGGCCGGGCGACAGCTCTTCGACCATCAGGGCCCAGAGCAGCACGAAGATGGGCAGCAGGAAATGCAGCCCTGTGCGCGTCACGGCCCAGGCCTCGGGTAGATGAATGGCCGGCAAATTGGGGGCGTCGAGCGCCAGATCGGGGAAACCAGCGGCATACGCGGTGAGCGCGATGTAGAGCGCCAGACTGCCGAGCGCCAGCACGGGGCCGGCGCCGCTGCCGAACAGCGACTGGATGCCGAGGATCAGGTAGTAGAGCCCGCAGACGACACCGATGGTGCCGCTCCACCCAAGGGCCTGACGTAGCAGGCGCTGGTTGAACGGCCGCTCGACCGCCCGCTTCAGCGGCTGGGCGCCGATCTTCACCGCCTCCAGATGCACGATATAGAAGAGTGAGATGTAGGAGATGACCGCCGGCAGGAAGGCGTGCTTGACGATCTCCGAGTACGGGATGCCGACGTACTCCACCATGAGGAACGCCGCAGCCCCCATCACCGGTGGCATGATCTGGCCGTTGATCGACGATGCCGTCTCGATCGCCCCGGCCTTGACCCCCGACAGCCCCGTGCGCTTCATCATCGGGATGGTGAAGATGCCGCCGGAGACGACGTTCGACACCGACGAGCCGGAGATCACCCCGTTCAAGGCCGACGAGACCACCGCGACCTTGGCCGGTCCGCCGCGCAGATGCCCGAGCAGGCCGAACGATATCTGCATCATGTAGTTGCCGGCGCCGGCCTTCTCGAGCAGGGCCCCGAACAGCACGAAGAGGAACACGAAGCTCGTGGAGACGCCGAGCGCCACGCC
Organism: Alphaproteobacteria bacterium; assembly: GCA_016869415.1. Taxonomy (GTDB): domain Bacteria; phylum Pseudomonadota; class Alphaproteobacteria; order CACIAM-22H2; family CACIAM-22H2; genus VGEI01. Next base: position 5,411 of record VGEI01000024.1, on the reverse strand, counting down.
GAACACGCCCTCGGTGGTGATCCACTGATGCTGGATGAATTTGTTCACCGAGGTACCCTTGTGCTGGATGACCTCGGGCATGTAGGGGCCGGCGAAGCAGAACAGGATAAAGACCAGCGCTACGCCGACCATCGGCGGCCCGAGCGAGCGGCGCGCCGCCTCGAGCAGCAGCAACATGCCAACGACACCGGCGACGAGATCGAGCGATGTCGGCTGCCCCGGCCGCGTCGCCAGCTGGGCATAAAAAAGGAACAGATAGCTGCCGGCGAAAGCGCCGGCGAGCGCCAGAACCCAGTCGATCGCCGGGATATGGTCGCGCGGCGACTTGCGGAAGGCAGGATAGGCCGTGAAGGCCAGGAAGAGCGCGAAGCCGAGGTGAATGGCCCGCGCCTCGGTATCGTTGAGGATGAAGACGCCGAAGACGAAGGGCAGCGGCGAAGCGTACCAGACCTGGAACGCCGACCAGCCCACCGCCACCCAGAGCAGCATCTGGCCGACCCAGCCTGCCGGCTCCCGGGCGCCGGTATCGGCTTCCTTGACCAGCTCCTGGAGCTCCTGCTCGGTCGCCGCCCGGCGCTTCTCCCCCGTCATCCCCCGCTCCCCGCGTGATCGTTTTTATCCCGGCCGAAAACGAACCGGCCCGCTCCTTGCGGAGCGGGCCGGCCTCGGGGCGGGCTTACATCCAGCCCTTCTCTTTGTAGTACCTGACTGCGCCGTCATGCAGCGGCGCTGAGTTACCGTCCTTCATCATGTTCTTCGGATCGAGCGCCGAGAACGCCGGATGCAGGCTCTTGAACTCGTTGAAGTTCTCAAAGGTCGCCTTGACCACCTGATAGACCATGTCGGCCGGGATCTTGGCCGAGGAGACCATCGTCGCCATCACGCCGTAGGTCGTGGTCGGCTGCGGGTTGTTGGCGTAGAGCCCGCCGGGGATCGTCGCTCTGGCGTAATAAGAGTATTGCTGCACCAGCCGGTCGACCGCCGGGCCGGTCAGCGACACCAGCTTGGCGCCGCAGGTCGTGGTCGGGTCCTGGATGTTGGCCGACGGGTGACCGACGCCGTAGAAGAAGCCGTCGATCTTGTTGTCGCAGAGCGCCGGGCCGTGCTCGTCGGCCTTGAGCTCCGAGGCCAGAGAGAAGTCGCCGAGCTTCCAGCCCATCGTCGACAGAAGCTGCTCCATTGACTGGCGCGTACCGGAGCCGGGGTTGCCGACGTTGAAGCGCTTGCCCTTGAAATCCTCGAACTTGGTGATGTTCGCTTCCTTGCGGGCGAGAACCGTGAAGGGTTCCGGGTGGACCGAGAACACCGAGCGCAGATCGCCCCAGGCCCCGGCCTCCTTGAACGGGCCTTCGCCTTTGAGGGCATTGAAGTGGACGTCCGACTGGGCCATGCCGAAATCGAGCTCGCCGGCCTTGATCGTGTTGATGTTGAAGGCCGAGCCGCCCGTCGATTCAACCGAGCAGCGGATGCCGTGCGTGCGGCGGTCCTTGTTGACCAGGCGGCAGATGGCGCCACCCGCCGCGTAGTAGACGCCGGTGACGCCGCCCGTGCCGATGGTCACGAATTTCTGCTGCTGGGCCCAGCCGGTCGACGGCATGGCGAGCAGTGCTGCACCGAACACGGTGCCGAGCAGCGCCTTCCCCAGAGTCATCGTTGCCTGTGTCATTCCTGCTTACCTCCTGCGTTGATTCGCTGTGACGTCGAGCACTCGAGGCCACTTGCCGGCATCATCCGGGATCGGCCGATACCGGGCAAGACATTAGGCGGCTTCCTTGATCGCCGTATCGACGGCTGTTCCCAGCCGCTCGACGATGGCATCGAGGTCCGCATCCTTGACGATGAACGGCGGCGCCAGCAGCACATGGTCGCCGTGCTGACCGTCGATAGTGCCGCCCATGGGGTAGACCATCAGGCCGATGGACATCGCCTGTTTCTTGATTCGCGCATGCAGGCGCAAGGCCGGGTCGAAGGGCGCCTTGCTGGCCCGGTCGCGCACCAGCTCGATCGCCTGGAACAGGCCGCGGCCCCGGATGTCACCGACATGGTGGTGATTGCCGAAGCGTTCCTGCAGCTTTGCCGTCAGGCTGGCCCCGCGCCGCCTGACATTATCCAGCAGACTGTCGCGCTTGATCACCCGCTGCACCTCGAGCGAAGCGGCACAGGCCAGCGCGTGACCCAGATAGGTATGGCCGTGCTGAAAGAAGCCCGAGCCCTTGGCGAAGGCATCGTAGATTTTCTGCTGCAGCAGCACGGCGCCGATCGGCTGATAGCCGCCGCCCAGCCCCTTGGCGATGGCCATCAGGTCCGGTGTAATACCCTCCTGCTCGCAGGCGTGCAGCGTCCCGGTGCGGCCCATGCCGCACATCACCTCGTCGAGGATCAGCAGGACGCCGTAGCGGTCGCAGACCTCGCGTACCCGGCGGAAATAACCGGGCACCGGCGGAATGACGCCCGCCGTCGCACCGCCGACGGTCTCGGCCACGAAAGCCATGACGCTGTCAGCGCCGAGCTCCCGGATCTTCGCCTCCAGCTCCTGCGCCAGCCGCTCCCCATACCGCTCGGCGGTCTCGTCCGGCCGGCGGTCGCGATACTCGTAGCAAGGGCTGACATGCGCCACGTCGATCAGCAGCGGCGCGTATTGCCGGCGCCGCCACTCGTTACCGCCGACAGCGAGGGCCCCCAGAGTGTTGCCGTGATAGCTCTGGCGCCGGGCGATGAAGTGCCGGCGCTGCAGCTCGCCCTTCTCGACGAAATACTGGCGCGCCATCTTGAGTGCGGCTTCGACCGCCTCCGAGCCGCCGGAGACGAAATAGACATGGCTGATGCCCCGAGGCGCATCGGCGATCAGCGTCTCGGCCAGCTCCTCGGCCACCGCGGTGGTGAAGAAGCTCGTATGGGCGTAGGCGAGCCGGTCGGCCTGCGCCTTGATGGCGCGGGTGACGTCAGGATGCCCATGCCCGAGACAGGACACGGCGGCACCACCCGAGGCATCGATGTAGCGCTTCCCGGTGCTGTCGATGATGTGTATCCCCTCGCCGCCCACGGCCTGGGGATACGAGGTGCGGGTGTCGCGGTGCAGGATGCGGCTCATGAATCGCTCTTTCTCGTCTTCGTGCGGCGCGGCGGCCAGTAGGTGTTGAAGGCGGCGAACTGCTCCTCGCTGTTACGCAGCGTTGTCAGGGCCTGTGCTCCGCCCCGCGCCGCAATCAAGGCCGCCAGCGTCTCGGCCGCGGCAAAAGCCGGCGTGATGGCATGAAAGAAGGAAGGGGTGGCAGTGGGCACCAGCAGCGTCTGCCTGGCGAGCTTCGCCAGCGGCGCCACGCGGCTGTCGGTGATCGCGACCAGGGCGGCACCTTTCCGCGTGCCGAAACGCGCCATCTCCAGCGCTGCCGCCGCGTACGGCGCCACGCTCACCGCCAGCATGGCGTCGTCACGCCCGATGGAGCGCAGCAGATCCATGCCTGTGTCGCCCGCACCATCGAGCAGCACGGCGTTGTCGCGGAACAAGCCGAAGATGTAGTGGAAGTGGAAGGCCACGGGATAGCAGGAGCGCAGCCCGAGGCAGTAGACGCGGCGGGCGTCTTCGAGAGTCCGCGCCGCCGCCAGCCAATTCGCCGCTTTGTTGCGCGGCACCAGGCCGTTGACCTCGGCCGCCAGGATACCTGTTACCTGGTCGAGCAGCCCCTCGTCGCCGCCCCGCTTCTGGCGTGCCTGCAGCGCGCCGGCGCGATCGCTGAACCGCCGGCTCGGCTGGCGCAGTGCGGCGGCGAAGACGCCGCGAAAATCCTCGTAGCCGGCGAAGCCCACGCGGCGGGCGAGCCGGATCATGGTCACCGGCGGCACTCCGGCACGCCGCGCCTGCTCGCGCATCGAGAGCATGGCCACGTCCTCGGGGTAGTCGAGGACAAAGCGTGCGGCGGCCTGCACCTGCGGCGCCATGGCATCGAATTCATCGACGATCCGGCCAACCAATGTCTCGCTGTCCATCCCGGCCAGTAAAGCGCAGGGGGCCGCCCCTCCGCAACAAGTGTTTCATTTAATGGAAAAACGATCCGCCCGGTTCAAGTCGCGGGATCGCATCCCAGCCCGCCATTTGTTGCCGGCCACGTCCCTTGTTATTGTTAACCAGAACCGGCGACTCGGAAGTCGCCAGACAATTGGGAGAGCATCCAATGGTGGACTTACTCGAGAAGATCGGCCTCGGCAAACTCAACAACGCCCTGATCTACGGCGTCGTGATCGCCCTGGTTCTGGCCATCCTGTCGCGCGGCCTGGCGCTCGACTACGGCTGGTGGGCTTTCTTGTTCCGCTGGCTGCATGTCCTCTCGGGCGTGATGTGGATCGGCATCCTCTGGTACTTCAACTTCGTCCAGATCCCGACGATGCCCCAGATTCCCAACGAGTTGAAACCCGCCGTCAGCAAACACATCGCGCCGGCGGCACTGTTCTGGTTCCGTTGGGCCGCGTTGTCGACCGTGATCACCGGCCTGATCCTCGCCCACATGAACGGCTATCTGTTCGACGCCCTGATGCTCAACAAGCTGGCGCCCGGCAAGAATCTGGCCATCGGCATCGGCATGTGGCTCGGCCTGATCATGGCCTACAATGTGTGGATGATCATCTGGCCGAATCAGCAGAAGGCGCTGGGCCTGGTCGACGCGACCGCCGAGGAAAAGGCGGCCGCCGCCAAGGTCGCCATGCTGACCAGCCGCTTCAACACCATGTTCTCGGTGCCGATGCTTTACTTCATGGTCGCCGCGCAGAACATCTACTGAGACTGTCCGCACCGCGGAAGGGAAACGGGGCCTCAAGGGGCCCGTTTCTTTTTCCGCCTGAGAACCCGCTTGACTTCGACGTAGCGTAAAGCCCGATCGTCCTCCTCACGACCCACGAGGAGCGGCAAACGCGATGTTCAGGATCGGAGAGTTCTCGCAGATCGCCCGGGTGAGCGGCCGCCTGCTGCGCTACTACGACAGCATTGGCCCGCTGCAGCCGCAGCGCACCGATCCGGCCACGGGCTATCGCTACTACAGCGCCGGCCAGCTCGGCCGGCTCAACCAGATCCTGGCCCTCAAGGATCTCGGCCTGTCGCTGGAGCAGGTGGCGCGGCTGCTCGACGGCAACATCTCGCCAAATGAGATTCGCGGCATGCTCACCCTGAAGAAGGCAGAACTTGAGCGGACGCTCAGCGAGGAAGCCTCGCGCCTCCTGCACATCGAATCGCGCCTGCGCCAGATCGAGGAGCAGGGCTCGCTTTCCAACTACGATGTCGTGGTCAAGTCGGCGGCGGCCCAGCTGTGTGTACCGAGAATTATATCCGGGCATATTGATGATGCAGACCACCGAGCACTGGCTGGGAGAAGATCGTCCCAAACGCTTTTATAGGCCGGAGGATCGGACAGTCCTTGGAC